>CAMPHP010000032.1 GCA_946885925.1 uncultured Litorilinea sp. | reverse complement strand
AATTTCAGCGATTGTGTTGTTTGGCATTGACTCAATATTTAGCCTGATCGTCGCTTTGTTGCTGCGAGTGATGTAACCCCTGTGCACCCTGGCGCAGAGGTGACAGATGCGGCAGCCCATGCCAGCCATGAGTAAGCGTGTCTAGAGAAGTACGGTGCGAACGGCTGGAAAAGGAGAGAATCATGGACGACGAGCAAAAGGGCCTGCAAGAGCAAGATGCTGACGATCTTGCTGCGCTGGACGCAGAGATCGCAGCTCAATTAGACGCGGAAGCAGCCGAAACAGGCCCCGTACCCGAATGGTTTGTTATTCACAGCTATTCTGGTATGGAAAACAAGGTAAAGAAAAATATTGAACATCGAGCTGAGTCGATGGGGATGTCTGACCACATTTTGCATGTGGTTGTACCCACTGAGACCGAGATCGAGATTCGTAAAGGGGCGCGCAAAGAGGTAGAGCGCCGAGTTTTCCCTGGCTATATCCTGGTCAACATGATCATGGATGAAGATAGCTGGTATGTCGTGCGCAATACGCCAGGTGTAACAGGCTTTGTGGGTATGGGCAACAAGCCGACACCCCTGCGCCAAGAGGAAGTCGATAAGATCATGCGCCGTATCGAATCTGACGAGCCGCGCATCAAGGTCAACTTCCAACCGGGTGAGCATGTGCGGATTTTGACCGGCCCCTTTGCGGAGTTTAGTGGTACAGTCGATGAGATCTACCCGGATAAGGGCAAGGCCAAAGTCTTGGTCAGCTTCTTTAACCGGGAGACGCCAGTCGAGGTTGATTTCCTGCAATTGGAGCGAGACGTTTAAGCTCTTTTGCGGGCAATTTAGCTCACCGGCAAGCATAAATTGAGAGAATCAATGCTGCTAGTTCGTTCTGGCAATGAGTTATGGCAGCATTGATCTTGTTAACGGTATTCTTAATACGCTGGCCCCTGGGAGCTAGCGTGCGGTCGCCAACCGCACCATGGCGCACACCAGGACCAGAAGGAGTCAAACATGGCAAAGAAACTTAAGGCAATTGTCAAGCTACAGTTGCAGGCGGGCAAGGCCAATCCTGCGCCTCCCGTTGGTACGGCGCTTGGTCCACATGGTGTCAACATTATGGGTTTTGTGAAGGAATACAATGCCCGCACGGCAAACCTCGCGGGCCAAGTCATCCCGGTAGAGATCACCATCTTTACTGACAATTCGTTCACCTTTATCACCAAGACACCGCCAGTGCCTGATCTGATTAAGAAGGCGCTCAACTTGAAGAGCGGTAGTGCCGAGCCTAATAAGACCAAGGTCGGCAAACTCACCAAGAATCAGGTGCGGGAGATTGCGGAAGTAAAGCTCAAGGACTTGACAGGTGTGAGCCTGGAAAGCGCCATGAAGATGGTAGAAGGTACTGCAGAAAGCATGGGCGTCACCATCAGCGACTAATGGCTGGCGCTGATAGCTTGTTGCAGGTTGTATTTGCAGAATTAGAGTAGTTCCTGTATCGGACATATACGAAGCAGATTGATACTTCGTGATTCAACAGATGTGGAAGGGATTTACGTCCCGCTTGTACCACAGAGGAGTACACATGCCAAAGCACAGCAAACGCTACAATGCGTTGCGATCTCAAGTAGACCCAAATAGCCAGTATCAGCCGGTCGAAGCCATTCAGAAGGTGAAAGAACTCGCTACGGCCAAGTTCGATGAGACTGTAGAAGTCCACCTTCGCACAGGTGTTGACCCGCGCTATGCCGAACAGCAGGTGCGTGGTGTCGTCACCTTGCCCGCCGGTACTGGTCGCCAGGTTCGTATCCTGGTCTTTGCCGGCCCCGACGGACAAGAATTGGCTCGTAGTGCCGGAGCCGATTATGTTGGCGGCGATGACTTGGCCGACCGCATCCAGAAGGGGTGGACCGAGTTCGATGTCGTCCTTGCCACACCCGACATGATGCGTGTTGTCGGTAAGTTGGGCCGCGTCTTGGGCCCGCGTGGATTGATGCCCAGCCCCAAGACTGGCACAATTCTACCCGCCGAAGACCTGCCGCGCGTGATTGAAGAAACTCGCCTGGGTCGTGTGGAATTTCGTGTCGATAAGACATCGAATATCCATGTCCCCATTGGCAAGGCTTCTTTCCCTGCCGACAAGTTGATGCAAAACTTCTCGACCCTGATGGAAGCAATTGTCGCTGCTAAGCCCGCTGCGTTGAAGGGCAATTATCTGCGACGAGTTACCCTCACCTCCACGATGGGGCCTGGGGTCAAGGTCGATTTGAACGCTGCCACCGGCCGAGCAGGCGAATAACCTTCAAGTCCCCGGTCTGGTGTAGAGTTCTACCGAAAGTTCTAGTAGTCCAGATTTTGTGCTAGGTACAAATACGGATATACTAGCACAGTGAATTGCATAGATGCTGCGTTGGTTAGCAAGCCAACGTGGCTCCCATGCTGAAGACAGCAGGTACAGTGCATAATGGCGAACTTCTCGTTTGCCGCCTGCCGAGGCGAGTGGATTCCGAAATTGCCTTTGTTGTGCCTTGTGCGCGACAAGTGACGATGAAGTCCATTTTCCTTTGATGCCCAACGGCGTCTTCTGCATCTTCAGAAGACGCCGTTTTTATTTGCTGTAGAAAGGAGGGATGTCGCTTTGGCGATTAATCGAGAAAAGAAGGTTGAGCTGTTAGAGCTCTATCGCAACGAAGTTCAGAGATCTTCAGCCATCGTCTTCACCAACTACCGCGGTCTGACTGTAGCCCAATTGCAATCATTACGCACCAAGCTACGTGGAGCAGACACCAACCTTATGGTCGTGAAGAACACGCTGTTGGGAATTGCACTCAGGGAGCACGAGCTACCCCAGCCGGATTCACTGCTAGTGGGTCCCAACGCCGTGGCATTTGTAGGTGAAGATATTGGTAGCGGTGTAACCGCGCTCATGGATTGGATCAAGGCGGAGAGAGCCGGCGAAATTACCGGGGCGCTATTGGGCAGCTCGGTACTGGATGCTAACGGTGCAGAAGCTCTTGCCGATCTACCATCCAAGGCAGAAGTATTGGCTTTGGTCTTGGGCGCAATCAATGCTCCCGCTTCAAACCTGGCGCGTATACTCAATGCGCCATCGGCAAGCTTGGCACGGGTTATCAATGCCCATGCAGAGCAGCCAGCTAGCGAGGCTGCATAATGGCAGTCGTTCCGTTTTTGTGTGAATGTGTGATAAGTTGAGTTAACCAGGAGAATATAAAAATGGCTGATTTGCAAACAATTAAGGAACAACTTGATAGCCTAACACTGCTTGAGGCGTCACAGTTGGTCAAGATGTTGGAAGAGGCGTGGGGTGTCAGCGCAGCTGCGCCTGTTGCCGCAGTTGCGGCGGCTGGCCCTGCTGCGGCGGCTACTGAGACTGTCGAAGAACAAACCGAGTTCGACGTTGTTCTGAAGGATGGCGGTGCCAAGAAGATCAATGTGATTAAGGTCGTCCGCACACTGACCAACCTGGGCCTCAAAGAAGCCAAGGATGCAGTCGAAGGCGCGCCCTACACACTGCTCACAGGTGTCAGCAAGGAAGCGGCCGAAGAGGCCAAGGCCAAGCTTGAGGCCGAAGGCGCGGCGGTCGAAGTTAAGTAAACTGTCGCAGCTTCTCAGCAAACAAAAAGAGGGGATGGTCCGTATTTGGGCTGTCCCCTCTTTTGTATTGGTTTTGTGTTAGCGAGACCTTCCTGAAACCCTCTCTGGATGGCTTGCCGGAAAGCTCTCAACAGGATACCTATTCGACAATCAGAACCATATCTAATGCAGCCTCAACCGTTAGCTCTCCACGCAACAAACCCGCCTGGGCACTCTGGAGGCGACGAGAGAAATCGGCAAAGGCTGGACCATTCGGTGGTGTTACTGCATTGCCCAACAATTGTCGAAGAAAGTCACGATAGCCATTCGCTTCGGTCCACAGCGCCAAGGACTGCGGCTGGCTGGGCAAACGTGCCGCAAGCTGGCTCCAGGGCCCTTGTACTTCCGGAGCTAAAAGCTCATCCACCAAGGCCAGCGCCTGCTGGCGGCGTTGTGCATCTTGGGTTAAGACAGCAAAGGCCCAGGTCTCTGCAATGGTAACAGGCGCACCAGTGCGCGTGGGCACCGGTGCATAGAGGGGTGGATCAATCCCCGCAGAATTGGGATAGAACTGATTCACCTGGACAGTTGCAAGCTCTCCCTGAAGTTCGGCAAAGGCACGCCAGACCGAGTTAAATCCTGCTAGCTCAAGCACATTGGGGGGAATAATATTCTGATCGCGGGCTCGGTCGATAAAGGTAAATAGTTGTTCCAGCACAGCGGGATCGCTGACAGTGCCATCATCCAAGAGTTCACCGCCTGCACCCACATATTGAAGCAGCGTCGCGTGGGCCGGGGCGCTTTCTGCACCGGGGAAGAGAAGTCTATGCTCCCTGCTCAATACCTCTGTCCATGTGATAGGGACTTGGGCAACTTTATCAGCATCATAGGCCAAGTGAATTACATCAACAGCATAAGGAATCCCGATCACTCCGGTGCGATAGCGCACTGCATCGCGCGCCACCGGGAAGAATTCCAAATCCACCAGTTCATCTTCATTCAAGGCAGTCACCATACTAAGATCAGCCATCTGCCAAAGCTGCTGCGTATTGATGAGAACGAGGTCAGGCAGTGTAGCGGGTGCAACCTGTTGTGCGCTGCGTAGGAAATTAAAAAGGCTTGCCGTGCCGTTGTCAGCCTTCACCTGGATATCCAACGTAATCGAGGGGCTGCGCTGTTCAAATTGATGAAACGCATTGGCTAAGATTGCTCCTGCGCCTCCCTCGGCAGCAAGGCCCGTAAAAGCAGGCAACCATATCACCAACTGGTCGTTAAAACCAGAGACTGGTGTATCAACCGGAGTTAGCTCACTGGTGATTGTCGGCGGCACTTGCGCTGATGGGGTTGGAGTAGGCGTAGCGCCACCACCACAAGCGGCTATCACCAATCCCATCACCAATATCAAAGGCAACAGGAATCCCACTCGAAGCACCCTGTAAAGCAAACGATTGAGCAGAAGATGCAGATAAGCAACGATGGATGGCATAACGCTGGGTGACATGAAGCTGGATATTCTGGCAGCAAATAGGCGGATCTAAGCAGAACAACGGCATAAGTATACCATGTTTGCCCGCGCGATGGCAGCTTGCCACCGGGAAAGAGGATCTGGTTTGCATAACTACCATTTGTCTGGCCGTTTTTGCGTGTGATACAATAGCCACAATGTTTGCACCAACTACGGATCTCCAGTCGACCGGCTGGCCTGTGCACGGCCATGCCTGGGCTGTACATTTCCTCCAGCGAACGCTTCAATCTGCTGTGGGTGGCCTGCGCCACGCTTATCTCTTGTTAGGGCCATCCCAGGTGGGTAAGAGCACGTTGGCACGCGCCTTTGCCCAAGCACTGCTGTGTACAGACCCGGAAAAGCGTCCCTGTGGCGTCTGTCGTTCGTGCCGCTTGATGCAACATGGCAATCATCCCGATTTCCGGTTGATCCAGCCATTAGATAAGGATGGCGCAGTAGACCGGGCCGGTGGGACGTTGCGGGTGGAGCAAGCGGCCGATATCATCCATGAGGCAGCATTACGCCCTCTGGAAGCAAATCATAAGATTTTCTTTATTCAAGATTTCCATACAGCAAATCTCAACTTTGCCAACAAGTTGCTCAAGACATTGGAGGAACCGCCGGACTCTGTGCTGCTGGTGCTAACGGCTCTGGATCGAGAGAGCGTATTGCCCACCATCGCCAGCCGTTGTCAGGTCATGGAATTGCGCCCCTTGAGCGTGGCAGAGGTGGAAAATGCCCTGGTGCAAAGTTGGAAAGCACCAGCGGATCAAGCAGCGCTGCTGGCTCGGCTATCTAATGGACGCCTAGGCTGGGCTGTAGAGCAGTTGGCCGACCGCGAAGGCGCAAGCCGGAGACAAGAGCAGTTGGATCAATTGAGGCAGTTGGTACAAGCCAATCGCATTGAACGCCTAAACTTTGCCGAACGGTTGGCGACAGGTCGTAACAATGAGCATCTATTTGCTCTGCTGGAACTTTGGGCGACGTGGTGGCGCGATGTCATGTTGACACAGGTAGGCTGCCCGGAGGCCTGCTGCAATGTGGATCATCAAGAGGAGATTGCTCGTCAAGCAGCGGGTTTGGATAACACTGCCGTGCGCGACTATCTCCATACGCTCCACCGTGTTGAGGGCTATCTGCATCACACCGTTAATACACGCATGGCGCTTGATGTGTTGCTGTTGCGGATGCCCACAATGAGTTAACCTCTAGACAGTTCACCGTCGTCGAAACGGAGACGATAAACTTATGCCGGTTGTTGTCGGGATACAATTTAAGCCCGTAACCAAACTATATCATTTTAATCCAGGCGATTATCTCGACCTGGCCTCAGATGATTTTGTGATTGTGGACACAGCCAAGGGGCAAGAAGTAGCCCAGGTTGTGCAGCCTCCCCACCTCATTGCAGACAGCGAAGTGGTCGGTGAGATGAAGGGCGTGGTGCGCCGCGCCAACGCATGGGATCTGGTGCAAAAGGACTTGTGGGAACACAAAGAGCGCGAGGCATTGGCAATCTGCCGTGCCAAAGCGCGCGAGAGCAATCTCGATATTAAGATTGTCCGCTGTGAATACAACTATGATGGCGGGCGGCTCTTGATCTACTTTGCGTCCGAGTCGCGCATTGATTTCCGCGATCTCGTGCGTGATCTAGCGCGCATCTTCCGCACGCGCATCGAAATGCGACAGATTGGTGTGCGCGATGAGGCCAAGTTGCTGGATGGTGTCGGCAAATGTGGTCGCCAACTCTGCTGTACCAGTTGGCTGCGTGAGTTTACACCCGTCAGCATTCGCATGGCGAAGAACCAACAATTACCGCTTAACCCCGACGAAATCAGCGGGGTTTGTGGGCGTTTGCTCTGCTGTCTTTCGTATGAAGACCTCTACTACAAAGAGCAGAACAAGAAGATGCCCAAACTTGGCGCTGAAGTTGTCACGCCGCAGGGTGTAGGTCGTGTGCGTCATGTTCACCCGCTCAAAGAATCAGTCACGGTCATGTTAGAAAATATGGTACTGGCTGAGTTTGCGGTGACTGACCTCATCACAAGCAAGAGCAGCAGCGGTGGGAGCTGTGGCACCTGTGGCGGCTGTACTGTCAAACGACGTGCCAGTGCAGAAGAGGACAATGCCCTTCTACGCAAACAGCAAGCCGCGGCGCGTGCCGCAGCGCAAGAGGCTGAAGTGGAAGAGGGTGAGGAGGAAGAGAGTGGCGAAGCGGAGGGCAACGCCGCTGGGAGTAAGAGCAAGCGCCGCCGTCGTCGCCGTACTCGCCAACGACGCACAGGCACAGGTGGCGAAAAAACTGTTGATTAGTCCCGCAAGCTAGACAAGCGGATTGTGCTCGATCCACACTTGCTTGCCCACACTTGCTTGCGACTTATCTGGATAAACAAAAACGGGAGAGGTTGGCGAAACCTTTCCCGTTTTTTATTTATGTGGCAGATGCCAGAATTGATGGCATCAGATGGGTTGCCGGCTACTCGCTATGTTCTAGTCACTATGTTTTAGCTCCCAAGTGCTAAGTCCCAACTCCTTGTAATCTCTGGTTAAGCAGGAAGGGCAGCCTCCAACGTCGCAGGACGCCTGAAGATGGTTAAACGGACGGCAGTCCGTTCGTTGCCCTCAATGTCTACCTCGGTGAAACTTGGTACGATCACCAGGTCCATCTGATCCTGTTCCAGATACCCGCGGGCAATTGCAATTGCTTTGACCGCTTGGTTCACGGCGCTTGCGCCAATCGCCTGTACTTCCGCATAGCCCTGCTCACGCATGACTCCTGCAATTGCGCCGGCGACAGCCGTAGAACGGGACTGGGCAGACACTTTGATGAGTTCAGCCATGGATGTATGCCTCCTATCACTTCTAACTGTCCATTTGAAACACGACGACTCTTCTCGGCCCTCGTGCTCGTGAAATGATTAACTGTCTGTCGGCCAATGGTTGTCATTTCATATTGACGTTACATTTGCATAATGGATACGCAATTGCAACGTTTTTGTAAGAATCTATGCAAGTGACCAGTATTGGACGAGTGGTGCTGTACTCTCTCCTCAGCAGTGTAAGGGGTATATCCATCCTCCGGGTATAACGTGGGTGGCTTATTTACCGATTGGAGCTAGTAGCTGACTGGTTGCACTCCGTATGCTTAAGATGCGGTCCGAAAAGATGACACTGCGCTGGTTAGGTCACAAACAGTTCAGACTACGAGGTATCAATTGATAGAAAATTCTACCACAGGATAATTGTAAGAACAATGAAAGGTTTCATATTATTTGCATACGTTTTGGGCGTCAAGATCAGCTTTTCTTAATCATCAGGCATACGAAAACCGTGAGTAGATCGTCAACGAAACGATTCAGAACAAAAACGTCGCCCATTTCAGTACTGAAATGGGCGACGCGGTCTTAAGCATTACATGACTGTGAGTACAGTGATTAGAGTGGTAGAAGAAGGCAATTGAGGAATCGTTTCCCAAACAGGTCACTCTACTTGGCGTAATCAACAGCACGCGTTTCGCGAATGACTGTGACCCGGATCTGCCCCGGATATTGCAGATTGTCCTCAATCTTTTTGGCAATATCTTTGCTCAGTTGGATAGCGGCATAGTCATCCACTGCTTCAGGGCGAACAATGACACGAATTTCGCGACCCGCTTGGATAGCGAAGGTCTGGCTTACACCCTCAAAGCTATTTCCGATCGCTTCCAGTTCCGTCACCCGTTTGATATAGGTTTCCAGACTTTCACGGCGCGCTCCCGGTCGTGCGCCACTAATCGCATCTGCCGCGGCAACAATGACGGCTTCAATCGACTGAGGCTCTACTTCACCATGATGACTAGCGATAATGTTGACAACAATGTCATTAATCCCATACCGTTTGGCAATCTCTGCGCCAACGATGGCATGAGGGCCTTCGATTTCGTGGCTTACAGCTTTGCCAATATCATGTAGTAGACCGCCCAGCCGTGCCACCTTCACGTTGGCGTGGAGTTCACTGGCAATGATTGCGGCGATATGAGCCGTCTCAATCGCGTGATAGAGCTGGTTCTGTCCATACGAAGTTCGAAACTTGAGCCGCCCCAGCAGCTTCTGGAGCTCACGATGAATACCCTGGGTGTTCGTCTCAATCGTCGCTTGTTCACCTGCCTCCAAGATCAAACGATCGATCTCGTGGCGGGCCTGCTCTACCTCTTTTTCGATGCGCGTGGGGTGTATGCGACCATCAGCCACTAACTTGCTCAGAGCCATGCGTGCGATCTCGCGGCGGATCGGATCAAAACTACTGATGATAATTGCCTCTGGCGTATCATCCACCACCAAATCTACACCTACAGCTTGCTCAATAGCGCGGATGTTGCGCCCCTGGCGGCCAATAATGCGTCCCTTCATCTCGTCAGAGGGTAGGTCTACACTGCTGACTGCATATTCCGAGACATGATCGCTGGCTATGCGCTCAATCGCCATCGTGATAATCTCGCGGGCGCGACGGTCGGCTTCCTCCGAAACTTCCGCCTCAACCTCGCGAATGGTGCGCGCCATCTCTTGCCGGGATGTCTGTTCGACTTGATCTAGCAAGACCATTTGCGCTTCTTCCTGCGTCATCTGAGCAATCTTTTGTAGTTCAGTCGACCACTCTTCTTCCATGGTTGCGAGTTTGGTTGCACGTTGCTCAAGCTTTTGCTCACGCTGGGTAAGTTTGCGCTCGCGTGTCTCTAGCTGTTCCAGGCGGCGCTCGGCACTATCCAGCCGGTTTTGCAACCGTTCCTCAATTCGCTCTAACTCCTTACGGCGTCGAGCCTGTTCTCCTTCCATCTCGTCGCGCAACCTGACTTGTTCTTCTTTGATTGCCAGTTCACGCTGCTTAATCTGAGTTTCTGCATCTGTTAAAAGGCGCTGGGCCTGTTCTTCTGCGCTCTGGATGAGCGATCTTTGTCGTTCTTGTTCCTCTTGAAGTCCTCGTGTGCGACCGACCCGGTAGGCATAAAAGCCTACCACGCCGCCGATCACAAGTCCCACCAAGATGATGAGAATAATTGCTATTGCGTCCATAGGCGGTTCCTTATGATGTGGGGGCCATTGCCAACATTCCAGCAATCAGTTTGTTGCAACTGCACTTCCCAAACTCTCTCCCAAACTCTGTCATTAATTTCTGTCATCGAACATACCCTTAATGGGTCATAAATTTCCACGACGCAATTTCTGGATAATTCCTATAACAAATTGCGCCAATAAAAAACGCTGTAGCCGACGCTACAGCGCAGGAAGCACACAGAACGGGCCTTGCCCATGGTTGGAGCAGACTCCAGTGTGTCCTTGCTTCAAGCGGTGTGCAAAACCGCTTGTCTGTACTTGGAACCCTCCGCCATCTATCACCAAATACCACCAAGCCACCGTACAGATGCCACAAGCTTCAAAGACAAAGGCATTGCAGCGTGACCACGGCGACCCTTGACTCAATGCTCCTGAGCCACGGGATCATTACTCAATTGTACCGCCAAGTCAGCTATTGCTCGCCGCTTCGGCTGTCGCCGGAGGTGCTGAACCATTGCTTGACCGTGGTGGCAACCCTACCTTTTGACGGATCAGGTTATCAATATCGCGCGCCAGTTGGTCATGCTCGCGCAAGTACTCTTTGCTCGACTCGCGCCCTTGCCCAATGAGATCGTCATTATAACGGTAATAGGCACCGCGCTTCGAAAGAATGTCATGTTCCACTCCCAGGTCTACCAAGTCGCCGCTGGTGCTAATGCCTTCGTTGTACATGATGTCAAACTCGGCAACCTTGAAAGGCGGGGCAACCTTATTCTTCTTGACGGTGACGCGTGTGCGATTGCCGATGACATCGGTGCCTTGCTTAATGGACTCGATGCGGCGTACATCCAAACGCACACTGGCATAGAACTTCATGGCCATGCCACCGCTGGTGGTTTCGGGGTTGCCGAACATTACACCGATCTTCTGACGCAGTTGGTTCGTGAAGATCATGCAGGTGTTGGAGGACTTCACCACGCCTGTGAGTTTGCGTAAGGCTTGGCTCATCAGACGTGCTTGCAGACCGACATGCGAATCACCCATCTCGCCCTCGATTTCAGCGCGAGGCACGAGCGCAGCCACCGAATCCACGACGACCACATCCATCGCACCAGAGCGCACCAGGGCTTCAGCAATCTCCAATGCTTGCTCGCCTGTGTCCGGCTGGCTCACATATAAATTATTCACATCCACGCCGATTTTTTCGGCATATGCAGGATCAAGGGCATGTTCTACATCAATGAAGCCACAAAGACCACCATTGCGTTGTGCTTCGGCAATCACATGAAGGCAGACCGTAGTCTTACCAGAGCTTTCTGGACCGTAGATTTCGACGATGCGCCCGCGAGGTACACCACCGACACCCAGGGCAATATCCAAGCTGAGGCTGCCGGTGGGAATCGACTCGACCTGCATCCGGGTCGCTTCGCCCAACTTCATCACCGAGCCATCGCCATATTTCTTGTTCAGATTGGCGAGCGTGGTCTCTAGTGCCTTCGCCTTGCCGCTGTCGGTTTTACTATCTCTTGACATATCCATGGCTATTTTGTCCCTGTAAAGGCTCCTATGCTGACCCTCTGTTTGCTCTATGATAAACAAATTCGGGCATCGCGCTTCCTATCATCCGTTCGTGTCATTAGCCCTCATTATAGTACATTTGTTCTGAGTTGTCAAACAACGATTTTCCACATTTTGCCTCGATACTTGCCCAAATACTGCTCTCAAGATTCGCCTCAACACCGGAACAATTGTGCGATCCATCCACATCGAATTATGCAAAGTTGCAAATGT
>CAMPHP010000031.1 GCA_946885925.1 uncultured Litorilinea sp. | reverse complement strand
GAGCGATATCAATAGGCTCTGGAGAGTTCCAGGCTTCTTCGAACAGTTGCAGAACGGTAGTCTCCAACTCGTTGGCTGCCGTACTCTTGGAGAAGACGGAGGCCGGCTGAAGGGCCTCCTTAAAGACGTTGTTGATTTCCGCACCTTTACCAGCAGTCTGGAAGAGTTCGCTTTCGAAGAGTTCCAGATTTGCAGGGATACCACCCCAGTTTGCCTCGGAGACTTCGATGGCTTGCCCCAGTCTTTGCTCACTGGCAGAGAAGAAGGTCGCAAATGCAAAAGCCGCATCCGGGTTCTCTGTCGCTGCATTGATGGTGTAGCCACCAGAGTGGAGACGAGTGCCATGTACCTCACCACTTGGCCCCAAGGGGATTAGCTGCACCAATGGATCAACCTCGCCCAGATAGCTCATGAGCCAACTGGCATTGAAACACATGGCGACCTTGCCCGTGCCAAATGCGAAATAGCCGGCCTCTGCGCCCACCATTCGCTCCATGCCTGATGAGAGTGCGACCCGATCCCAGGAGAGTTGACCTAAGAGGGTTAGAGCTTCTACGCTGCGTGGATCCAACAGGTTGGAAGCTGTTTCCTCTTCATTCCACGGCGATGTGCCATTTGCTTTGATCCAGCTATCCCAATAGGCCGTATGGGTTGCCATGCCCCACTGCACAATGGCATCCGGGTTGAAGTCTGCACTGGCGGCATTGTTGCCGCTGTCGTCCAGGGTAAGCTGCTTTGTGAGATCGAGGAATTGATCCCACGTCCACTCGGCTGTGGGGAGTTCTAGACCCGCGGTCTCAAAAATACCCTTATTGACCCACATGATCGAGGGATCGACATAGTAGGGAACCGCGTATAACTTGCCATCTCTTGAGAAGATGTCTAGCGCCGATTGGAAGTAGAGTTCTCCAATGTCTTTGCCAGCCTCAGTTTGAAGGATGTCGAAGTAGGGAGTCAAGTCCAAGGCCCGATTCGCCCCGATCAACTGTGGAGCAATCAGGTCTACCGTGGAAATGACATCTGGGCCAGCACCCGCTGCCAACTCAAGCGGGATCTTCTGATTATAGTCGCCAAACGGATAGTGTTCAACTTCAATTTGAACGCCCGGGTTGCTTTCCTCCTAACTATCGAGTACAACACGCATATTTTCGACAGAGAAGAGATCGCCCCACATCGAAAAGACCAAGGCTGTCGCTGCGGGATCAGCCGCGGCTTCTCCCTCGCTACTTTCACCGCTGGTCGAGGCTGTTGGCTGCTGTGCTGGGGCGCATGCGGTCATGGCAATACCAGCCGATAGTCCGGCAGTGAGCCGCAAGAAATCGCGTCGATTCCACTTTGCTTGCAACATTGGGTATTTCCTCCCTAGTGTAGTGCGTTGAATTGTAGCGAACGACGATTACATGAGTTCCGCCCGTGGGCACCAGCGTCAAACATTCCAGCGTTCTAAACCGAGAAGCTTTTTACCAAGTTCGGTCAATTCTGCTGATGGACGATTTTGTTCAAAGCCGCGAGGATCGCCAGGGAAAGCCTTGCCACGCGGTGGTTTGCGCTCGCGCCACGCATTAATGCGATATTGGCGTGTTTCTTCATCACCCTCTTTGGCCGGGCTCATGGTGATATATTGGGCGAGGCGAGGTTTCGTGCTGCGATTGCGGCTGTTGCCGTGAGGAAGTAGGTTGTGCCAAATGAGGAGATCGCCTGCCTTGCCTGGAATTGTCTTAACTTCCAGACCCTCAAGCGCGGGATGCCAGGGGTCGCGATCTTCCGGCTGCGTCTTAACCCATTCAGCAAAGCGATTGTGGAAGCCTGCTACACATTGAAAGCCTCCCTGTTCGGCTGACGTGTCCTCTAGATAGAGGACACCCTGCACGAAGAAAGGAATGGGGTTTTGCGAGGTGTCCACATCCCAGTGCACCATCCCCTGATAGTCCCACTCTGGCCGCGCCGGTGGGTTCATGTTTGCCCGGTCAAAGCTTACCCAGAGATCTTCCCGATTCCAGATATCAGCAAAAGCTTGGTGTACACGCGGATATTGCCGGTTATTCCACAGGGATTGGGTATGATACATCTCTAACATACCGGCTTTGCTGATGGGAGCCTTATACCAGGATTCGGGATCATTGCGGTCAACGCCCAGGAAATCCCAAATGTCATTGACGACTGCTTCTAAGTTCTCTTGGGGCACGGCGTTGTGAATAACGACATACCCGTTCTTTTCCCAAAATGTGCGATCTTCTGCACTTAGGACGCGATTTTCTGTTTGAACGTCAGCCATTTCTTTCTTCCTTGCTAGTGATGAAATTGCTTGAACGGCAATGTGCCGTTCTGAGGAAACAAAAAGAGGGAAGGCGATGAGTAGACGGTCAATGGATACGGCTTTCACTTATCGCCTTGATGAGTGCTAGAGATGATGAGTTCTGACCCGCAATCAAGTAGTGTTTCAGATGAGGCTCCTTGTGTAGATGAGCATCATGACACGAATGCTTGAGTAAACGCTACAACCTGTTAAGCAACTCTTTGCGATAATCAAAGGCGCAAAATATATTGCGCGAGTGCTGCAATGTGGGGTGCGATTAGATTCTTCGGTGAGAGCGAGGATGTTGGAATGATAGAGAATCTCATTCGTGCAGTTACTATATTGTAAGCACAAACTCCTGTCAAATGACTTTTTTGTGCTTGCTCTAGGTGCTGATCGCCAAATGTTCAGCATGGACGGACCCAAGTGTATACAGAAACTCATCCAAAGATTCATAAAGGAGTCGGATCAGATGCGTCATTTCACTAGCTTATTTGTTGTGATGCTGCTCATAGTACTTATGAGCGCGTGTACAACCGCGCAACCAACAGAGAGCCAACCAATAGAGAGCCAAACAACAGAGAGCGCGGCGGAAAGCGGAGAGCATGAAGGACATACGATGCCAGAGAATGCTGATATTCCGTTTGATGCTACCTTTATTGATGGCATGATCGCACATCATCAGGGGGCCATAGAGATGGCCGAACAAGCAGTGAAGAACGCTGAACATGAGGAAGTACACACGCTAGCGCAAGAGATCATTGCTACACAGACGACCGAAATTGAACAATTGCAGAGTTGGCGCGCTGAATGGTTCGCTGGCCTCGCTCGTACGGAGGGTATGGCGATGGATATGGGGGCTATGAGCGTCAGCACGGATGAGAGCACATCCTATGATCAGCGCTTCTTGGAAGCTATGATCTCACACCATGAAGGCGCAATTGAAATGGCCGAGATGGCGTTAGAAATGAGCGACCACCAGGAAATCCGCTCCCTGGCTGAGGACATTATCACCACGCAGAGCAGTGAGATCGAGCAGATGCGCGGTTGGCTGAGCGAATGGTATAACGTTTCCGAATAGTCAAAGGACGATTACGCTGAGCCTGAAGTGCACCCTCCGCCCTATGATGGGCTGAGGAGGTATGAGGAGCTATCCATGTCTGAAAAATCCAGCAGCCCGCACGCACATGACTCCGATCATGAGCACAACCACGATCACGAGTCTAGCCATCATGGGGAGTCATCGCAACATCATGGTGAGTCTCATCTCCATGAGCACCCCTCGCCACAGTCCTCTCCACCGCCTCCTGCTGTGGATAACGTACCTGGCACGGCGCACGACCATAGTGGCGGTATATTGACCGAAAGCATGGTGGCTGGAGCTACTCAAGCCGAGCATGGGCCAACAGCAACGGATAGAGATAGCCGCCACGAACACCATGCCCACGATACTCAAAGCGACCATAGGGGTCATGGAGCAAGTGGCCATGGAGGAGCCGCGGGCCATATTGACCACACGGGACATGAGATCATGTTTCGCAATCGCTTCTGGGTCTGCCTCCTCCTCTCCATTCCTGTGCTGCTCTACAGCCCCATGCTACAGATGTGGTTTGGTTTTGAGATGCCGGCTTTCCCTGGAAGCGACTGGATCGCTCCCATTTTTTCCCTGATTGTCTTTCTCTACGGCGGCGTGCCTTTTCTGCAAATGGCTGTGCCCGAAATTCGCAGCAGAAAACCAGGGATGATGACGCTGATTTCGCTGGCAATTACCGTTGCCTTTGTCTATAGCATCGCAGCGATATGGATTGACCCGCATGGTGGCTTTTTCTGGGAGATGGTACTCCTGATTGATGTGATGCTGCTGGGGCACTGGTTGGAGATGCGAAGCGTGCGCCAAGCATCGGGCGCGCTCAACGAACTGGCGAAACTCATGCCCGACACTGCCGAGCGACTGATCGCGGATGAAACCACGGAAACGGTCCCGGTTAGCGAGCTTCAGCCTGGTGATCTCGTGCTCGTGCGTCCTGGGGCGAGCATCCCTGCCGATGGTGAGGTAGTTGCCGGGGAATCTCAGGTTATTGAATCGATGATCACGGGGGAGTCAAAACCTGTCGATAAGGGACCGGGTAGCCGTGTGATCGCCGGAACGATCAATGGTGAGGGCAGCCTGCGCGTGCGTGTCGTTTCTGTTGGTGAAGAAACGACACTGGCGGGCATTATGCGTCTGGTGGAACAGGCGCAAAGCAGCAAATCACCGACGCAGCTATTGGCTGACCGTGCCGCTGGCTGGCTTTTCTACATCGCTGTTGCCGCTGCGATCATCACAGCCGTCGTCTGGACGCTCATTGATGGTTTTAGCGTTGCCGTCGTGCAGCGAGTAGCTTCGGTGTTAGTGATTGCCTGTCCACATGCGCTGGGTTTGGCTGTTCCTTTGGTCGTCGCCATCAGCACGTCGATGGCTGCACGCAATGGCATTTTGGTGCGTAACCGGCTGGCCCTGGAAGAAGCGTACACGGTTGACACCGTTATCTTTGACAAAACAGGCACGCTGACGAAAGGTGAGCAAGGGGTTGTTGCGCTTGCCACAATTCCTGGTTGTCGCGAAGAAGATGCGCTTGCTTTGGCTGCTGCCGTTGAAGGTGACTCTGAGCATATCATTGCCCAAGCCATCCGTCGCACGGCGCAAGAGCGCAATCTGAAAGTGCCGCCCGTGAGCGATTTTACGGCGATCAAGGGACGTGGGGTAAAAGCCACCGTGGATAGTCATACTGTGTATGCTGGCGGCCCGCGTCTGCTGGAAATGTTGGAGATGACTGTGCCCGCGACACTTGCGGACTTTGTTCAAAAGGCGGAAGCCAAGGGGCAGACGGTGATCTATGTGGTGCAAGATGAGCAGATCATCGCTAGCATTGCGCTGGCGGATGTGATACGTCCTGAGAGCCGCCAGGCCGTTGAGCAACTTAAAAAGCAGGGTATTGAGGTGGTGATGCTGACGGGGGATAGCAAGGCGGTTGCCAAGGCTGTAGCGGAGGAGCTAGGCATCGATCAATACATCGCTGAGGTCTTGCCAGAGGATAAGGACAAGCAAGTCAGCAAGCTGCAAGAGCAGGGCCGCAAGGTAGCGATGGTAGGAGATGGGGTGAATGATGCCCCGGCACTGACGCGTGCTGATATTGGGATTGCTGTGGGAAGTGGCACGGATGTTGCGATTGAATCTGCTGACATTATTCTGATCCAGAATAATCCGCTTGACGTGGTAAAGATCTTTAACTTGAGTCGCGCGACCCGTCGCAAGATGGTTCAGAATCTGTGGTGGGCGGCAGGTTACAACGTTGTCGCCATTCCGCTGGCTGCGGGCGTGCTTGCGCCTTGGGGGATTAACCTTTCACCCGCGGCTGGGGCCTTCCTCATGTCAATCAGTACGATTGTGGTGGCGATCAACGCGCAATTCCTGCGCCGTGTGCCACTCTTAGAACCTACGCAGTGACGTGTATCTATTATTTTATCTATTGTTTCACCCGGCGGCTCGCAGTCATTCCTTATGACTAATTGCGCGCAGTATCTCATCGACACCGATCATGTCAGCCAATAATTCGAGTGGGGCGGGCAATTCAGCGTCGAAGAGACGGTCTGCATTGAGTTTGAAATTGGGTAGGACGGCGGAGGGGTAGGCCCCATCTGGCCCAACGGGAATGGGTTGGTAGCACTCATCTTCGTCGAGGGCCCAAAGATCAATGCGAGTGAAACCTGGGCGAGGATCGATGATCCAGTATTCGCGCACGCCGTTCGCTTGATATTCGTAAAACTTGTCCCCCCGATCACGTCCGACGCTTGCGTCGTCAATGATCTCAATCACAAGATCGGCTGCACCGTTTAAGCGCCATTCATCAATGTATCGCTTGTTCTGCTTGGCAACAAAGAGGACATCTGGGGTACGCACGCTGCCAGTAGGCCCTAACTTCATTTTGAAAGGCCCGCTAATCACAACTCCAATAGGATATACCATTAGGAAGCTATCAATCAACGTGGCAAAGAAGTCCAAGAATTCCTGATGGCGCGCGCTTAGCGGGGCAAAGATGATGGCTTCATCACTTACCCACTCGACAAAGGCATTGCCCGGATACCGTAGCTGGTAGTCAGCATAGGTCATGGGAACATGAGCCTCAATATGCTTCAGGTCGTCTGCTTGCTCCATGGATGATCTACCTTTCGGCATTCACTGGATGACCACTGTATACACTCACTGCGTACAGCCGATAAACTACAGCCGGTAAACTACAACCGGTAAATTATGAAGTCATCCCCGACGCGGGACGAGCGCGTTGGCGTGCCCAGGCGCGGAGAGCGCTGATTTCCTCTTGCATCATTTGGCTGAGAGGGACGGTATCTTGCAGCACGTCGAGCAGATCACCCATTTGCAGCGGGCGATTCTTGTCAAATGCTTCATAGAGACCGGCAATCACAGCTTGCTCAATCTCGGCACCGGAAAGGCCATCGGAGGCCATTGCGAGTGTGGAGAGGTCGAACTGGCTGGTGTCGCGATTGCGCTTGGTAAGGTGAATGCGCCAGATTTCGGCGCGTTCAGCGGCATTGGGTAGGTCAACGAAAAATATCTCGTCAAAGCGCCCTTTTCGCACCAGTTCGGGCGGTAGCTGGCTGACGATGTTGGCGGTAGCAATGACGAAGACAGGCGCTTGTTTCTCTTGGAGCCAGGTGATAAAGGAGCCAAAGACACGCGCTGCGGTCCCTGCATCGCTTACATTGCTGGAGCCAACGCCGGAGAAGCCCTTTTCAATCTCATCAACCCACAGGACGACAGGAGCAATACTCTCTGCCACGCGTATGGCGGTACGCAGGTTCTCTTCACTGGAACCGACCAGGGAGGAGAATAGCCGCCCTACATCGAGCCGGAGGAGCGGGAGCCGCCACGAGTTTGCCACCGACTTGGCGACCAGGGATTTGCCACAGCCCTGGACACCGACGAGGAGGATACCTTTGGGTTCTGGTAGACCAAAGGCGCGTGCTTCGTCGCTAAAGGCGCGGACTCGTTTGCGTAGCCATTCTTTGAGTATGTCCAATCCACCGACATTGTTGAGCCGTTCCTCGCTGGCGTAAAACTCTAGCAATCCACTCTTGCGAATGATCTGCTGCTTTTCTGCTGTGACCGCTTCAATGGCATCACCATCGAGCCGTCCACCGGCTTGCACGATGGCTTTGGCGACGGCATTGGAGGCTTCAACGGCAGTTAGTCCTAGGCAGGCTTGTACCAGGCGACCGCGCTGGCGTCGGTCTAGACTGACTTGGATGCTGTTATGTTGGTTACTGGCTGTGATGATTTGCTCTAGCAGGCGATCTACTTGGGCAGCTGTCGGCAGGGCAAAGTCAACGACTGTGATCTCTTTCTCCAATTCGGGCGGGATTTTGAGTACTGGCCCTAGGAGAATAATGGTCTTCGTACTGGCTTCCAGACCGAATGCCGCTTCGCGCAGGCGTCGTACGACGGTATGGTCACGCAGGAAAGGATGAAAGTCGCGCAAGACCCAAATACCTGACTCACGGTCGTCAAGGATTGCGCTAAGTAGTGCAAGCGGGTCGCGCTTGCTGGTATCAGAACGCTGTGGTGTAGCGCTGTTGATTACGCCAGCAGTGGTGCTCCAGATGTAGAGTGGCTTGCGCTGCTCTTCCGCCAGTGCTTCTAGCTCTTGGAGCGCGCGCTGTTCTTCTGGGGTGACAACCCAGAGCAAGGCATAGCGGGCGCGTATGTAAACATCGAGTTCTTCTCGCATGGTTGTAGGCATAACAGTCAGATATTTCTATTCAAATCTCTATCAACAAACAATTTCTATCAACAATTTCTCGCAAAAATCTTGTTAGCGCAAATGTTGGGAATAGGGCCAGACCTTCCACTTTTCCAACTCTTCGCCATTCAGATAGACGCGCGTGGAGTTCCAGCCATGTACGTAGTCCCAAATGCGCCAAAAACGGCGCATTTCACTTTTGCGAAAGAGTATACGGTAAATCATGCGGCGGTCCTCATCCATCAGTTGGCTATAGCCTGGCAGCTTTTGGCATTGGATAAGGACATAGTCGAAATACTCAGAACGGTTGCTGCCAAACTCAAGAATTAAGCGCCAGCCTAGTTCTTCGAGCGATGGCTGCTGGGCGCTTTCCTCTTCAGCAGAGATGGCTGGGCCTGCGTCAGCTACGGCAAGAGCACTAACTGGCGGGCTATCTTCTTCGGCAAGATCCGCCACGGAAAGCAGATCGCGCAGCGCCGGTTCCAGCACGGGGCGCAAATCGGGTTGGGGAATCGCAAAGCGCAATCCCCGGTGCAGTGTGCGCCAAGGCCGCGGCGCATTGGCCTCCGCTTCGAGCATAGTCAGCCCG
This sequence comes from uncultured Litorilinea sp., assembly GCA_946885925.1. Next base: position 3,446 of record CAMPHP010000031.1, on the reverse strand, counting down.
TAGGCGAGTGGCGGCTGACCCAGGATGGCAGTCAGGGAGTCAAGACGCAGCTTGAGTAAATCGTCTGGGAGACGGTTACCCAGCTTCCAGGCAGTCACAACCGCACCGAGTTCCGTAACGGTCAGGGGTGAGCCGATTAAGCCTTGAAGACCCAGCCCAACACCTAGCAGGTCGGCAGGTATCGGGCGATTGCTCAACCATTGTGTGATGCGATCACCATCCTGTTGTAGCCAGCACGCCAAGAGATAGGCACGATGGAGCGCCGGGTTGTTGGCCCAGGTTGCTTCTGTGCCCAGATGTGCCAGGCGGAGGGTTGCTGGCTTGCGCTGTTGCTCCTCAAGCAGCCGTGCCTCGAGATTGGCGAGGAAAAGCTGCTGGAAGGCCAGGGGCGCAGGCTGTTCTGGGGTGTGGCACCAACTCAGGAAGGCGTGGCGTTGGGCAGGCGTTAGCCCTGCATAGCTTGTGCCAGCGGGGGGTGCTGGTGGCGGCGCGCCGGATGGTTCTGCGGCAAGCGACGGATCAATCGCCGCGCTGTCTTCGAGTTCTGCGCGGTTGCTCTCCAGGCTACTGTCGTCGATTGGCCGGATCGGCAATCCTGCGGCGATGGCATCGTCTAAAAGTGCGCTTAGTGGCTTTGCCTTGCCGCTGATACGCATGAGTTCGGGAATGAAGTGTGTTGTAAGTTTCTGCCCCATAGGGTTCGGTCGCTTTTTCTGCTTCATGTGCTTTATCTATTCTGCCCTGAGCTTGAGGGTTGGTCTAGGGCAATGATACGGTCAATGGTACAATCCATAATACTGTCAACGAACCTCTCAATAATACAGTCAACGATACTGTCAACGGTACAGTCGTGGCGATGAGACACCAAGCATCGTTGGAGTGGGCAATATAGGCCGCCAGGTCACGCACTGTACGCGTGAACCTCTATTATGCACGAATTGTCTATCGATTTGTACACCGGCTTTGGACGGATTCCATAATAAGCGAGCAAGATAATGTGGAAGGTTGATCTACATTCGCATACGATTTATAGCAGAGATTGTCTGACGCAATCTGCGGCGTTGATAGCACGGGCGCGCGCTCTTGGTTTGGACAAGATTGCTGTGACCGAACATAACAACCTGTCTGGCGCACTGGCAGCAAAGGCACTGGCCCCCGACCTTGTGATTGTGGGTGAGGAGATCAAGACCACCCACGGTGAGATTATCGCTTACTTTGTCAAGGAGTGTGTGCCCAGAGGGTTATCTCCCCAGGAGACAATTGCGCGGTTACGCGACCAGGGTGCGGTGATCAGCATTCCTCATCCGCTGGATTCCTTGCGGCGATCTGCTATGGGATTGGAAAACGTGCTGTCGATTATTGACCAGGTAGATGCCTTGGAGGTACGCAATGCGCGCTGTGTGCGTCCGGCAGATAACGAGGCTGCTGTGGCGCTGGCGCAGGCGTATGGCAAGCTGGTTACAGCAGGCAGCGATGCCCACATTCCGTTTGAGGTTGGACGCGCCTATGTGACAATGCCGCCATTTGACGATGATGCGGAGAGCTTTCACGATGCATTAGCGCAAGCGCAACCCCAGGGGGCTGTAAGCCCTTTCTGGCCTCACTTTGCCTCCACCTATGCTAAGTGGCACAAGCGCTTGTTTCGGGTGCGCTTGCCGGAGTAGGTGGAGCGGAAACCTTCCTCGGAGCCACCCAGAGGGTTTCCGGCTCCAAGGAAGGTGGTTGACTAATAGTTTTGTGCGACTTGAGGTTGATTCCACAGACTGCTAGCGTTCAGAACCGGCTTTATTGATCAATAACCGATCCGTCCACATGCAGCCGCGTGTGGACTTTGCGCGGGCGATAGGGGTAGCGTTCGGCAGCATCTTCGGCTAGCTCGATGCCGATGCCGGGTGCATCGGGGATGATTAAGAAGCCATTCTCAAGCTTAAGCGTGCTCTTAACGATGTCGCTCTTGGGCGGCACATTTTCGCCAAGTGGATATTCTTGTAGCGCAAAGTTTGGAATGCATGCAGCGAGTTGGATACAGGCTGCGGTGCTAACGGGACTGAGCGGGTTGTGTGGAACAACACCTACATGATGGGCTTCGGCAAGGGCTGCAATTTTCTTGCTGTGGGTAAGACCACCTGCCAGGCAGACATCGGGGCGGACATATTGGACAGCGCCGCGGCTCAGTAATGCCTCAAACTCATAGATCGTATGCAGGCGTTCGCCGGTAGCGATGGGGATGTGGATATTTTGCGCCACCAATGCCATCGCGTCAAAACTATCGGGAAGAATGGGGTCTTCGTAGAAGAAGGGGTAGTATTGCTCAATGCCGCGTGCTAGTACAATCGCTTCGGCTGGAGTTAGGCGGCGATGAATCTCGATGCACAAGTCTACATCGCTCCCCACCGCATCTCGATATTGGGCAACCGTGTCAATGGCATCGCGCATCTTGTCCACATGGGTCTTAAAGAAGGGTACGTCGTGATCTTCATCCAGGAAGGGTGTTAGATGGCCCACAGCCGTAAAGCCCTGACGCTTGGCCTCGCGACACCCCTCAATCAGCTTCTCCTTTGTATCGCCAAAGACATGATAGTAGACGCGGGCTTTGTCACGGGTTTTGCCGCCGAGCAGTTGATAGGCGGGGACACCAAAGTATTTGCCTGCAATGTCCCAGAGCGCAATGTCGATGGCACTTAGCGCACCCATGATCGCTGCGCCGCGGAAGTGAGTCCAGCGGTACATATACTGCCAGTGATGCTCGATCCGCAGCGGGTCTTGGCCGATAAGGTAACGCTTGAAGGTCTCTACCGCGCCCCCTGATGCCTCCAAATAGCCCCATGCACCGGACTCACCGAGTCCTACGATGCCTTCATCCGTGTATACCTGGACAAAGAGATAACGGTCAACGAAGATGGTACGGACATCTGTGATCTTCATGGGGCCTCCTGGAGTGATAGATGGGTTGATAGAGATTACGCCGGTTTACGCGCTACGATGGCTTGAAACTCTGGTGCTAGAGGAATGCGGTCGTGGGCCAAGCCAGGGAGAATCTCAATATCAATGAAATCAGCATCCGTGAGGAGTTGCTGATATTGAATCGTCGTATATGCCTGAAGAGACTGGGCATAGTGGGTGACCGCCGCGGTAGCCGCGTCTAGTACAAAATAACGGCGTGTAAGTACTGCCTGCGCCTCATCCAAGTGTTGTTCCATCAAAACAAGGTGGGGATTTGGGGAAAAGAGACCACCAGTACTCGAAAACCATGTGTTCATCGCCTGTTCCTCTGGTACGAGCGATGCATAGAGATGAGGTTCCAACAGTAGCAAACCGCCGGGGGCAAGCGCCTGGTAGGCTTTGGCGAGAATGTTAGTGGCATCGGATGGTGAAAAGACGTTGAATTCCCCAAAGAGCAGCATCGCCAATCCATAGCCGCTTTCATAATCACTGGTATAGTCGGC
>CAMPHP010000030.1 GCA_946885925.1 uncultured Litorilinea sp. | reverse complement strand
TGCCCCTGGCGGCGCAGAGCCTCCTGGGCGCCCCCATCCACATCAGCGGCATCATAGTAATCTTGTGGTACATCCTGCAAGCCTGCCAGGTAGAGTACTACCTGCTGACCGATGATCCAGAGCGCAAGTAGAACAATGGTAGGTCGTGCCCATTCAGGGCAGGTTAACCAGCAGGGGCCGCGCACGCCGATCCAGTCAAAGGGCACGTTGATAATGCCCGTTCCTGGTGTGAATAAGTAGACCCACACCAGAGCCAGAGCAACCTCGGGTACGAGCGTTGGCAGAAAGTAGATCGTACGATAGACGACTTGGAATTTGATCTTGGCGTTGAGCATCATCGCTAGTAGGAACGAGAAGATGATTGCCAAGGGAATGGAGACGGCGGCAAAATAGAAGGTGTTATAAACTGCCATCCAGAAATCGGGATCGTTGGTAAATAAGTCAACGTAATTGGCTGGCCCAACCCAATCTGGGTTTTGAACGCCGTTGAATTTGGTAAAGCTATAATAGGCGGAGGCAAGAATTGGGTAGAGCCAGAATACGGCAAGTCCAATCAGCCACGGAGCCGCGAATAGAAGCCCGTTAATTGTATGCCGTGTTTGGGGCCGCAAAAAGGGGCGGCGTGTTGGAGCTGGTTGGGCTAGCGTAGCCATAGAAGTTTTCTTTCCACTGTCACGGATGGATACAACCCAAGAAAGCGGGCCATATCCATCCATGTTTATGCGTGGTTACCACGACACTGTGCAACGTTTGTCAGCTTGCTACTTATTGCTACTGAGTTATTGCTACTGAGTTATTGCTACTGAGTTATTGCTACTCAGTTATTGCTACTTAGGCAAAGAATCCCATATCCTCCAACTCGGCATTGATTGTCTCATCGATATCAAGCAGAGCTTGTTCCGGTGTCTTTGTTCCATTCGGGATCTCGTCTCGGAAGGCTTTTACCTGGAGATCCCACAACATGCTGCCCGCTGGAATCGGCGGGCGGGTGTGGGAGACAGGTAGCAAGTCCATGAAGACGGCATGGAGTGGATCTTCCCGGAAGAAGGGGTCTTCAGAGGCGGCAATGTTGGTCGGAATATGATAGGTATCTTTGTTATACTTCAGTTGACCTTCGGGCCCACAGAAGTAGCTAAGAGCATCAAAGGCGGTTTCTACGTTCTCTGTGCCCATCGGGATGGCCCAACTCCAACCACCGGCCCAACTTGCGTGAGGTGCAGGACCATCGGGGCCTGGCATGGGTACGACACCGTAATTGACATCGGGTTTGTAACGCTTGGCCTGGGCGACCTTCCAGTTACCGCTACAGGTCATGGCTGATTGGCCTGTCCAGAAATAGTCATTGGCATCGCTACAGGCTGTGCCCTGACAGGCAGCAAGCATCGCATTGATATCCTCTAGCCCGATTTCATCGACAAAGCCCTTTACCCATTCCATTGCGGCAATGTTGTTGGGGTGGGCAAATGTGATGCGCAAGGTTTCTGGGTCTTGGAATTCGCCTTCAAAGTCAAAGCCCCAGGTGTAGAGCCATGCCTGGTCCCAAACTGGATTGAAACCAAAGCGAGTAATACGTCCGTTGTTGTCACGGACGGTTAACGCTTCGGTTGCAGCCTTTAGCTCGTCCAACGTGGTGGGTGGGGCCTCTGGATCGAGACCGGCTTCTTCCATGATGTCTTTGTTGTACCAAAGCGCGCGTGTGTCGGTGTCAAACGAGAGGGCATAGATGCCTCCCCTGTAGACTGTTTCCTGCCAGGCAAAAGGATAGTAATCTTCCTCTTGGACACCGGCTGCTTCGGCATATTCGGTAATTTCCGTGAAAAACTCCTGGTGGGCAAATTGTGGTACGGTGAAGCGGTCAGCGTAATAGAGTGGAGGTGGTGTGCCACCGGCTACCGCGGTAAGCAGTCTCTCGTCTGACTGAGTGTTTTGTGACAAGGGAACGTAGACAAATTCCACTGTGACACCCTGCGTATTTTGGGCATTGTAATTTTCGATAATGCCCTTGATAGACTCTTCCGCCAAGCCCGTCATGCGCGACCAGGCTTCTAGCGTTTGGGTCTCACCGGATGGGGCGGCTGCTTCACCGCCCGCGGCAGGTGTACCTCCAGCTGCGGGTGATACAACAGGGGCAGGACACCCTGCGAGCACGGCTGCGCCCGCAGTTAACCCTGCAAGCTGCAGAAAATGGCGACGTGAGAAGTTTTGCCTCATACGTGGTTGCTCCTTTGTGAAATGTGCGAAAATGTCCCACATGAACGACACAGAAACAGCACGAGTCAGTATGAGATTACAGCGCGTATTGGGGAGACCTACTCATTCTCTGGTTAGAAAGAAAATGGGAGAGCCGGAGAGTGAGCCGCATGTAATGAACATGCTGATTTGTTGTGCTGCAATGGATAACGTATCTCTAGTGGCATCTTCGATCATAACGCTACAGGGTGTGACTGTCAAATCTATTTTCAGAGTCCAGAGGTGACCTGCCCTGCACTATAACTTGCAGAAACTTGCAGAGCTAATTCGTAGAATAATGAGAAAGCCAAAATCTGACTGTGGAGTACCCGGTTGATTGCGTTCTGCTTTGACAAAACATTGGAAACATGGGACGATCCAGTCCAATAAAGCTGTTTTCCACTCCCCAACATGAAGTAGCTAGAAGTAGCTAAGCTGGTCATGTGTTGTCTCTCAATGGTTCCCCATTCAAACGGTTCTTGTTTGGATGGTTCCTATTCTAAAGGTTCTCCAGTTAACCGGATGATGATATACCCGATCTCCCTGTTGCTGTTGGCAATAAATTCGTCTCCTGTCGTTCCACCAGGTTGATTTTGTAAGATTGAGGAGAGGACTGATGCGAGCATTGGTTAAGTATGGACGTCGCGACGGTGAAGTAGAGGTACGCGAGATCGCTGACCCAGAGGTGACGGCGGGACGCGTCTTGATCGAAGTGAAGGCGGCAGGCGTCTGTGGCAGTGATTTGCATATGTGGCGAGAAAACCATAGCTGGGCAATTAAGCTGCCCTTGGTATTGGGACACGAATTCTGTGGCGTGATTGCCGGGGTCGGAGAGGGTGTCACCGGATTTAATGTGGGCGACCGTGTTGCTTGTGAGACAGCCGCCGAGGTGTGCAACCAGTGCGTTTATTGTTTGAGTGGCAATTACAATTTATGTCCTAACCGGCTGGGCTATGGTGCGCTGGCGGATGGTGCCTTTACGCGCTACGTTGCCGCACGTCCGCAAATTTTGCACCGTGTACCCGATAATGTCCCTTTTGAGCACGCCGCGCTCACTGAACCTATTTGTGTGGCCTATAATGCACTGGTGGAAAAGACAACCATGCGTCCGGGCGATTTGGTCGTCATCCAGGGACCAGGGCCGATTGGCATTATGGCATTGCAAATGGTGCGCTTGCGTGGGGCGGGCACGATTGTTGTGTTGGGTACTGATGTAGATAAGCAGCGGTTGGAGGTGGCGGCAGAGTTGGGGGCAGACTATACGCTTAATATCCAGCATGAGGATGCAGAGGCCTTGATTCGCTCGCTGGGGGATGGCTTTGGCGCTGATCTGGTGGTAGATTGCACCGGAGTGAGCCGAGCGTTGCAGCAATCGATGGAGTTGGTGCGTCCGAACGGGCGTATTACCAAGATTGGGTGGGGGCCGCAACCATTTAACGCCAGCCTCGATCCCCTGGTAGGCAAAGCAGTGACGCTGCAAGGCTCCTTTAGCCATACGTACCCGACATGGGAGCGGGTACTCGGGTTGCTCTCTACAGGACAAGTCAACCTTGAGCCAGTGATCGGTGGGATCTATCCTCTGGCAGATTGGGAAGAAGCCTTTCATCATATGGAGGACGGTAGCAGCGTAAAGTCTGTGCTGCGCCTGGACGCGTAGGCAATAGGTTCATAGACGTGATTTCACCTAGTCTTAATTTCACCTAGTCTTAATTTCATCTAGACTTACTTCCATCGCTAGTCAACCCACCCGTAAGGAAGGCCAGTGAGCGCATGACCAAGCCGATTATTCAAGTTTCGCTGGACGTCACCACGATTGACGAAGCTTTGGAACTTGCACATGCTGCGGTGGCGGCAGGTGTAGATTGGCTTGAGGCAGGGACGCCACTGATTTTAGCGGAAGGTTTGCGCTGCGTGCAGGCATTACGGGCTGCTTTTCCAGACAAGCCGATTGTGGCTGACCTCAAGACAATGGATGGGGCAGGGTTGGAAGCAGAGATGATGTTCAAGGCTGGTGCCAATATGGTTGTGGTGATGGGGCAAGCCCATGATGCCAGTATCATTGAACAGGTGAAGATGGCGCGGCTGTACGGTGGGCAGGTTATGTGTGATGTGATGCTTTGCCCGGACAAGCCGCAACGAGCACGTCAAGCACAGGAGATGGGAGTTGATTATATTATTGTGCATACGGGCTTTGACGAGCGCAATATGATTCCTGGGCTGAGTCCGCTGGATGACCTGCCATCCATCCTAGATGCCGTGACGATCCCCGTACAGGCAGTGGGTGGCTTGACGGTAGAGCAGGCAATTCAGACGCTGGCAATGGGGGCGCAGATCGTGGTCTTTGGCGCACCGTTGGTGATTAGCGGTAGCGAGTTTAAGGCCGCAGGGGATGATTTTGGAGACATTTTGCGCGAGATTGTACGTAAAGTGAAGGGCTAAACTGGCTATTCGCTCAGATTAGGAAGGAATATGTATGAAACTCTTAGAACAGATTCAAGCATTGGATTTCCCGGCCCCGCTGCCGGAGAAATTGTTGGTGGTCGAACAACGTTTTGATGCGCCACAGGTGGCGGATATTACCTTGGCGGCGCGCGAGGCCCTAGAGTCATCGGGCATTTTGGGGCGCATGCAGCCAGGGCAAACGGTGGCTGTGGGCGCAGGTAGCCGTGGCATTGCTAACCTGGCGACGATTGTGCGCGCGGTGGTGGACCGGCTTAAGGAAGCTGGATTAAAGCCGTATGTAGTCCCGGCGATGGGCAGCCACGGTGGCGCAACTGCTGATGGACAACGCCAGATCCTGGCCGAGTTGGGAGTGACCGAAGAGACGATGGGCGTGGAGATTCGCGCAACGATGGAGGTCAAGCAGATTGGGCAGATTGTCGATGGCCCGCCTCTTTATCAAGGTGTTGATTCGATGGCGGCGGATCATGCTCTGCTGGTGAGCCGCATCAAGCCTCATACGGATTTCCGTTCTCACCTGGAGAGCGGCCCTTCCAAAATGTGTGTGATTGGGTGGGGCAAGCAATTTGGCGCGGCCCTGATGCACGCAGGGGGTGGTGCTAACTTCCAGAAGTACTTGGAGCCAGCGGCGCGTATCTATGAGACGAACACGAACTTTGTGGGTGCCATCTGCCCGATTGAAAACGCGTATGACGGCACGGCAGAGATTGTCGGATTGCTGGATACCGAGGTCGGAACTGCTAAGGAAGCAGCGCTTTTGGAAAAAGCCAAAGAACTGATGGCGAGCCTGCCCTTTCCAGAGATCGATGTGTTGGTGGTTCAGGAGTTGGGCAAGAATATTAGCGGTACGGGAATGGATACGAATATCATCAGCCGTTTGATGATCCCACGCCAGCCTGAAGCGTTTGGCAAAGTGGACGTAGCGGTGATTGCCGTTATGGATTTGACCGAGGAGACGCATGGCAATGTGGCGGGTCTGGGGCTGGCAAACGTGACCACGGCACGCGTAGCTCAAAAGATTGATTGGGTGTCAACCTATACCAACTGCATCACCTCTGGCATTTTTGGCATGTTCCGGGTGAGCTTGCCGATTACGATGCCTGATGACAAGCGAACTTTGCAGGTGGCACTGCGTGGCTGTGCGCGACCTTTTGACGAAGCACGCATGGTTTTTATTCGCGACACGCTGACGGTCGATCATCTGTGGGTTAGCCCGAATTTACGCGAGGCGGTTGAAGAGCATCCGCGCCTAACGTTGCTTGATGAGGTGCCGTTGGCCTTTGGCGTTAAAAACAATATGACAAGCCCGTGGGCGCTAAGCGAGGTGGTTTTACCACAACCGGCGGTAGTTCCAGTTTAATCACGCTTCACGACATTAACTCTTTACCATAACTCGTTACCATAGCAGCAGTTCACATTTGAAGGCGGTCTGGCATGTTTCCGAATTTGAATACGGGGGCAATTGGCGTCAAGGCGACTTTGCCTGAGGCGATTGACTTTGCTCACCAGTATGGTTTTGCTGGCATCGACTTTTCTATCACCGAAGCCGAGCAATTGGTACAGCGCGATGGCCTAGCGTATGTGCGTGACTTGTTTGAATCTAAGAACGTGAAGCCAGGCTCTTTCGGCTTCCCCGTTGAATTCCGTAAGGATGAAGAGACTTGGCGAGATGGGATCGGAGCATTGCCTGGTCAAGCCAAGCTTGCTGCTGATCTTGGCTGTCAACGGACTGCAACATGGTTGGTTTCCGGTAGTAATGAACGGGATTTTTTCGAGAACTTCAAATTCCACGTCGAGCGCATCAGCCCGGCAGCCGCAATTCTGGCTGATCATGGCATTTCGTTGGGTTTGGAGTTTATCGGGCCAAAGACTCTGCGGCAAACATTTACCCACCGCTTTATCTATACGCTCGAGGGGATGCTTGCATTGGGAGCGGCAATGGGCACGGGCAATGTCGGCCTGCTACTCGATATCTGGCATCTTTATACCTCGCATGGAACAGTGGATCAGGTGCGTGAGCTAGAGGCTTCGCAGGTTGTGGTCGTGCATATCAATGATGCGCCCGCGGGAATTGATGTGGATGAGCAGATTGATAATGTGCGGGCGCTCCCAGGCGAAACGGGTGTGCTTGATAGTAAAGGTTTCCTCAATGCACTGGTCGAGATTGGCTATGATGGCCCGGTGACAGCCGAACCCTTTAGCCAGCGAGTGCGGGAGATGGCTCCGGAGGCCGCGGTGGCAGCGACGGCGGAGTCGGTGCGTAAGGTATGGCAAGATGCGGGACTAAAGGTATAGGTTGAGGATGAGCGAACAGATTCAAGTTGCCCTGCTAGGTTGTGCCCACATCCACACGCCAGGCTTTGTCAAGCGGCTGCAAGATCGCCAAGATGTGAAGGTTTCTTATGTGTGGGATCATGATGAAGCGCGTGCTGCCAAGTGGACGGATGTACTGGGTGCGCAACAGGTCACTGATCCCGCTGTTGCTTGGGAAGACCCAGATGTTGCGGGGATTATCGTCTGCTCTGAAACCAACCGGCATGAAGAACTTGTGCTGCCTGCTGCTGCGGCGCGCAAGCACTTGTTTGTCGAGAAGCCCTTGGGCTTGGGGGCAGAGGATGCTCAACGCATGGCGAAGGCGATTGAGGCGGCTGGTATTCTTTTTCAGACTGGATATTTCCAACGGGGCCAACCTGCGCATCTCTTTATCAAGCAGCAGATCGATCAAGGTAGCTTTGGTAAGATTACCCGTTTGCGCCACAGCAACTGTCATCAGGGATCACTGGAGGATTGGTTTACACCCGAATGGCTGTGGATGACGAACAAGGAGCAGGCTGGAGTTGGCGCATTTGGTGACCTGGGCACCCATTCGCTGGATATTATGCTCTGGATGTTGGGCGATGTAAGCTCGGTCACGGCGACAGTTCATGTGGCAACTGGGCGCTATGGCGATTGTGATGAGTATGGTGAAGGTCTGCTGGAGTTTGCGAATGGCGCAGTCGGCAGTCTGGCGGCTGGTTGGGTGGATGTGGCGCACCCTGTGAACTTGATCCTCAGTGGAACAGAAGGCCATGCCTATGTTGCGAATGGGGAGGTTTTCTTTACGAGTAAACATGTTGAGGGAGCAACCGGGAAGAGACCTTGGACGGAGTTGCCCGAGGCATGGCCGCATGCCTTTGAGCTTTTCCTCAATGCGCTTGCGGGAGAAAGCAATGTGCCACTTGTCAGCGCCAGGGAGGCAGCGGTGCGTAGCGCTGTCATGGAGGCGTTATATATTGGCGCAGAACGCAAGCAGTGGGTTGCATCCAAGAATGTGTCATAAAACTGACTCATAAAACTCGCATAGACACCAGTGGCAAGTTGAAGAGACGATGGCAAATAGATTACAAAATAAGGTTGTCTTGGTAACAGGCTCAACAACCGGGGTTGGAGAAGCAGCTGCGCGTTTGTGTGTGGCTGAAGGTGCACGGGTAATGGTGCATGGGCTGGAGGAGGAGTGGGCCAAAGCAGTTTGCGCTGAATTGGGCGAAGCCTCGGCAAGCTACTTTATCGCTGACATTGGCGACCCGGAGAATTGTGCAAAGTTGGTAGAGGCAACCGTAGCCCGCCATGGCGGATTGGACGCTGTGGTGAACAATGCGGCGTTGACCACGCGCAGTACGTTGGAATCCACCGATGCAGCGTTTTTTGACCGCATGATAAGTGTCAATCTTCGTGCCCCCCTGTTGATCATCAAGGCTGCAGTGCCAGAGTTCCGCAAGCGGGGCGGGGGAACAGTGGTTAATATTGGTTCGGTCAATGCACTGGCGGGCCAACCAAACCTACTGGATTATTCGATCTCCAAGGGTGGTTTGGCGACGATGACACGTAATCTAGCAAATGCGCTGGCTACTGAACGAATCCGCATCAATCAACTCAATCTAGGTTGGGTAGCCTCGCGTAATGAGATTGCGCTGAAGATTCGCGAGGGTCTGCCTGAAGGCTGGAACCGCAATCTGCCGCCACATCTGGCCCCGCGTGGTTATATCCTGGAGCCGCACGAGGTTGCATCTCATGTTGTTTTCTGGCTATCCGACGATTCGGCTCCAGCCAATGGTGTTGTTTACGAGTTGGAACAGTACTCGGTGATCGGTCGCAATTTTCCTAAGACTTCTTTGTAAAGTAATTCTTTCGCGGGCCTGATGATCATGGAATGCCCCAGGTGCCAGGGTTGAGAAGATCGGGATCTTCTAGCCTAAGTGATTCAAGCTGTTGGCGCATGGACGGGTCGAGTTTGAGCGTCAGGCTGTGCAGGTTGGAGCGTAGTTCTTCCTCGGTACGGACGCCGATTAGGACGGCATGGATGGCTGATTGAGCAAGGGCGAAGGCGATAGCAGCTTGCGCCGGGGTTGCGCCGAGTTTAGCAGCTGTAACGAGTTCGCGGAATGCACGCGAACGCAGACGTAGTTCCTGAAGATGTTGTGGTAGATGCTCAGCGCGTTCGGTGAGTGCCCCTTTGAGCAATACCGAGCGGGCAAAAATTCCCACACCCTTCTCCTGTGCCCGCGGGAAGAATTGATCGGCGACGCGCTGATCTAGTACGGAGTAGGTAATTTGCATTACGTCAAAGAGATCGGAAAAGTTTTCAAGGTCAAGTGCCTGTAAGGGGAGTTCGGCACCGTAGAAAGAGCCACCAAAAAAGCGTACTTTGCCTGCGGAGCGCACATCGGCAAAGACTTCTGCGATCACGTGGATTTCGGCTAGTACGTTGCGGTCAACATTGTGGATCTGCCAGATGTCTACATGGTCGGTACGCAGAGCGCGCAGACTTTGTTCAAGCGACTCAATCATGTGATGGCGAAGGTCGTCGCCTGTGATGGGGACGCCGCCGCTGCCTTGGGTGACAAATTTTGTGGCAATGACAACCTGGTCACGGCGACCGGCGAGTGCTTCCCCCAAGATTTCCTCGCTAGTGCCATAGGCGCGAGCGGTATCAATCAGGTTAATGCCAGCGTCAAGTGCTTGATGAACCAGTCGAATGGCATCTTCTTTCGCAGGGCGGCCAAAGTGCCCTGGGGCGTCAATGCCATAATCAAGGCCTAATTCAACTGTGCCAAGCGCAAAGGCGGAGATTTGTAGACCCGTGCGTCCAAGTGTGCGCATGGGCATAGCAGGGCGGCTGGGTGTGTGCGTGGCTATGTCTGTGGTTGTGTTCATGGCGGAGTTTGTCTCTTGGTGTTGGGGTGGTGTGTTCACAGATGATAATTCGGCAGTGTAGCATAGAAACATCCTGGGAACTGTTTTTTGATTCGGAAAAGATGTGCTACTCTACAGTGGCAGAAGTGATTCAGAGACACCAAGCCGTTCCGCGTAACTTAACCTCGAATAGACAATAGCTGTGTTGGGTACACCTGGCGGGGTGAACCATTGGTTGTCACAATGCCGTTATTGCTGTGCCATCATTTAGTAACCGTTGTACAAAGGAGTTATACAGGTTTGCTGTAAATTTGCTTTGAGTACGCAACAGGTAATCACAGATATTCTATTTACAGATTTTCAATGTTTAGGGAGATATAACCAATGACCCAATCGACGCAAGAAGCGCGCGATACAGAATTCAAGGTCATCGGCACCCGACCGATTCGCCATGACGGGGCGGACAAAGTGACCGGGCGCGCAAAGTATGCCAATGACACCAACTTGAGCGGCATGATTTATGGCAAGATTTTACGCAGCCCGCACGCCCATGCGCGAATCAAGTCGATTGACTACAGCGCTGCCGAGGCTCTTCCTGGTGTTTTTGCTGTGGTGACAGCCAAGGATCTGGCGGCGGTAGAGGATCGGATTGAGGAGATGGGCGAAGACTCTGTCAATCTCCGCTATTTAGCAAACAACATTCTGGCGGATGACAAGGTGCTCTATCATGGTCATCCTGTGGCGGCAGTGGCAGCGGTAGATGTCCATGTGGCTGAAGAGGCTCTACGCCTGATCAAGGTGGACTATGAGGTACTTCCCCATGTGATCGATGCCAAGGAGGCCATGCAAGAGGGTGCCCCGATTATCCTAGAAGACTTGCGGACCGATGAATTGGGCAAGGATGGTGACAAGCCAACGAACATCGCTGCCCATTTCCGCCACCAGCGCGGTGACCTGGAGAAGGGTTTTGCCGAGGCGGATGTGATTGTTGAGCGCGAGTTCAAGACCGCTATGGTGCACCAGGGCTATATTGAGCCGCACTCCTCCACAGTCATCTATAACCAGGATGGCAAGATTGAGGTTTTTACCTCGACACAGGGGCCGTGGCAGATTCGCAATCAAGTCTCTGAATTGCTGAATGTGCCTGTGTCCATGGTTCGTGTGACGCCCTTGGAAATCGGTGGCGGCTTTGGTGGCAAGTTCACTGCCTATACCGATGTGCCTGCGGCACTGCTTTCCAAGAAGGCGGGAAATCGCCCGGTGAAGATCGCGATGTCGCGCACCGAAGTTCTGTTGGCGACCGGCCCGACCTCTGGCTCATACATCAAGGTTAAGATGGGAGCGACGAAGGATGGTAAGATCACCGCGGCGCAAGCAGAGCTAATTTACGAAGCAGGTGCCTATCCGGGTTCGCCAGTGGGTGCGGGTGGCGGTGTGATTCTCGCCCCGTATCGTCTTGAAAATCTGCAGATCGACGGCTACGATGTCATTGTGAATCGCCCCAAGACCGCAGCTTACCGCGCTCCAGGTGGCACGAATGCAGCGTTTGCCTCGGAGACGGTGATCAACGAGCTTGCGGAGAAACTGGGGATTGATCCACTAGAGTTCCGCCGCCGCAATGCTGTGGTAGAGGGTGATCGTCGTGCAGATGGCCCAACCTATGGGCACATCGGCTTCCTACCAACACTTGATGCGGCGATCAACAGCGCGCACTATAAGTCGCCACTTGGCGGGAAGAATCGCGGACGTGGCGTTGCCTCTGGCTTCTGGTTTAATGGGGGCGGCAAATCCAGTGTATCGGCCAGCGTGAACCCAGATGGTCGTGTGAACCTGCTTGAAGGTTCCACTGACATTGGTGGTAGCCGCGCTTCGATGGCGATTATGCTTGCTGAAACCTTGGGCATTGCTGCTGAAGATGTGAACCCTTCTGTAGTGGATACGAACTCTGTCGGTTATAACGACGGGACTGGTGGCAGCCGTGTCACCTTTAGCACGGGTCTTGCGACGCATGAAGTCGGTCTCAAGATTCGTGATCTGATGCGCCAGGAATTGGCGAATCTGTGGGATGTGCCAGTTGAGGATGTGAAGTTTGAGAATGGCACGTTCTCTCAGAATGGTCATACCTATAGCTTTAAGGAGGCAGCGGTCGAGCTCTCCAAGGTTGATGTGCCGATTGTCGCGAGTGCGTCGGTTCAGGCCAAGGGAGCTAGCCCTGGCTTTGCGACCCATATCGTGGATGTTGAGGTAGATCCAGAGACTGGCAAGGTGCAGATCCTGCGCTACACTGCCATTCAGGATGTGGGGCGGGCTGTGCATCCCTCCTATGTCGAGGGTCAGATTCAGGGTGGCGTCGTCCAGGGCATCGGTTGGGCGATGAATGAAGAATATTTCTACAACGATAACGGGTTGTTGGCGAATGCTTCGTTGCTTGACTAT
>CAMPHP010000029.1 GCA_946885925.1 uncultured Litorilinea sp. | reverse complement strand
CTAGCTTATCCTACCTCCTCCCCTTTTTCTCACGTCTTTTGTACAAAGTCGAGCTAAGTCTATGGAACAGCTGCCAGCTTTTCAATATATTTGTTCTGATACTGTAGGGTTGTCTCAAAATGAGAAATCACGAATGGTTACAATGAATATTGTAGAAGTGCCACTAGTTTTGCAGGGTACTACTCTCAAAGCCAAGATTATTACAGACGTTTTTGGCACTTTTTGGTATTCGCAAAAGGGTCAAGTATCAAATTTCCGCAATATTTATTGTTTTTTGACAGAAAACCACATCTTGAGACAGCCCTAGCATATCGCTAACAATGAGCCAACATAACCGAAGATACTTATATGCGAGATTTTCACACATCTCTCCGGCTAGACCATCCGGCTACAAGTTCATCAAAGATGCGCTCCAATGAAATTGAGATATTCCATGTTGGGTAGTGGGCCTTTGCCTTATGCAAATCGGAAATATAGCAAATATGATCACCTTTTCGGTTTTGGTCCACATACTCATAGCGCATTTCTTTGCCTGTACGTTGCTCGACCATATCAAAGGCTTCGAATATCGAACACGAATTTGCGCGCCCGCCCCCCAAATTGTAGACTTCGCCACAGCGGGGATTCGCTGCAAAGGCAGCGATAAAACGCACTACATCTAATGAGTGTAGATTATCTCGCACCTGTTTCCCTTTATAGCCATAGATTCGATAAATTCTATCTTCAATATTGGTCTTAACTAGATAGCTCAAGAATCCATGAAATTCGACCCCTGAATGATTCGGTCCAGTTAAACATCCACACCGCAAGCAGCAAGTTTTTATACCGAAATAGCGACCGTACTCTTGTACCATAACGTCAGCTGCAACCTTGGAGGCACCAAACACCGAGTGGGTTGAACGGTCAATTCGGAAATTTTCGGGAATACCTTCGGCAAAGGTTGGATCGGCATAATCCCAACGCATGGGTAATTCCATCAAATCAATTTCATTTGGGGCATCACCATAGACTTTGTTAGTAGACATATGCACAAACACAGCCTCTGGTACATAACGGCGCGTTGCCTCAAGTAGACTTAATGTGCTGACAGCATTGACATCAAAATCGTCAAAAGGTCGAGATGCAGCCAATTCATGACTAGGTTGAGCAGCAGTATGTACTATGAGATCGGGTCGCACAGTCTCTATACACTCCAAGACTGCGGCTCGGTCACGTATATCTACCTCATGATGCTGCACATCTGGATACAGCCTCAACAACCGTACTTGATTCCAGCGAATATCACCTGCCTTGCCAAAAAAGTCCGCCCGCATATTGTTGTCAATGCCATGTACTTCATTAGCTGCTGCAGCAAAATAAGCTATCACTTCACTCCCGATGAGGCCGTAAGCACCGGTCACTAAGACTCTCATGTGGTGTATAACTCCTTGCTACGCTCTTTAATCCACAGGATGATGCGAATACAGATATCTGATTTGACTGTTCAGCCAGGCTGAACAGTTAGTAGTCTAGCACTTAATTGTTTACTGCGGTGGGAGCATACATATCCTTACCCACGTACTAATGATCAGTCGAATCTTTAGAGTTAACCCGAGTGTTATTTACTTGAACAAAGGAGCCTATACCAGCATCGCGCAGCATCTCTATCGCTGTGGCAAGTTGATCTTCGCTCCACCAATGGATCAGAAAATCTCGATGTTCATGAGCCAGACTGGAAGACGACTGGCCCGCGAGTAAATCCTGTTGGAATGCTTGCATTCCTTTCTGATACCAGTTGCCCCATTGTACAAGTCCTATTGTTGTATTAAATGGCAGCAATAGACAGATCCCGATAAACAACCCATTCTGGGCAATCAACCGCAGCTTGGCTGATCCATATAGCTCCCAAATATAAAAGGCAAGACAGAATGGTGGCACGGCCAGTAATGCGTAACGCATAGGCAGGCCCACCGTTGGCACATATCCAGCTCGCCCCCAGCCTAAGGTGAGGGCAAATAAGACAAGGTTTGCAGCAAAGACGATGATTCCTAGTGCACGGGGTTTTTCTAGGCCATTTAGCCGCCAGACTGCACGCATTAGACAAACTACACCGGAGAATAGAAAGCCAAATGCCACAATTGTCGAAAACAGCCAAGAGACTCGAGCAGCCGGTCCGAACCCCAGAGCTACAAACTGGGCCGTCGTCTTGAGCGTCACAACTAGACCCGGATTTGGCGGATTCCATGTAGGCGACTCATAGCCAACAAAGTAGAACCCTGTGAGACACAGTGCAATTACTGGCGAGCAGAACAGGAAAACGCTAATCCAGCGACTTTTGTCGGGTAAATGACCTGCATTCCAGTACAGAACCCCGTAGTATCCCAAACAAACTGCCAACAGAGGTACAGATATCAATCCGGTTGCCCCGCACAGCGGAAGTAAGGGCAGACTACATCCGGCAACTATGGCAGCACCTGGCGTGAATAGCGCTTGTCGGCTCACTAAAGCTAACAACACCGCGCAGGTCAGTACTGTTGACAAGACAAAGCTAAACTGCCACCCCCAAAACAGATTCGGCCAGTTTCCGAAGTGAAGCAGGGCGATTGGGAAAAATCCATCAGCAATGATTGTTCGACCGCCACGCAGGTTGTGTGCAACCCCGATCATAGCAAGAGCCAGTGCTGACAATAGGATTACATTAAAGACCATCCCGACGCGGAAATCGCCATTTGTGATCTTTAGCCCCACGAGTAGGATTAGACGAGGTAGCGGAACACGATGTTCATTGTTTTGAGACCAAAGCCATCTGAGCAGATCCGGTTCGTGCTCCGTTAAGGGTGCAACGAAATACCAATCCTCGGCGAGTGGAACATTCTGACCATACTTGGCAATACCAACCAAAGCGAGCAACGTCATGACTAGCCAAGTGCCCCATACCACCGTGCTTGCCACTCGGTCAGATTGCATTGCCATCATGCTCACTTTGTCTCTGTGGATGACTGCGAGTTCTCTCATCTATGGCACTATTCCTCCGCGATGAAAGCATCATATTCCTCTGCCGATACCTGCCGACTATCCCTAACATCGTTTTAAACCAGAGTCGAAATAAGACCTGCCAGTATCCACCGCCAACTTTAAGCAAACGGAATGAAGATACTCCCATTTCTGGCGTGCGGTTGATCCAGGATATTGGGACTTCTTTGACTGAAAATCCCATCAAGATCGGTTGAAGTCCTATTTCGGCATTGATGGCAAAGTGAGGCTGGGTTAGATCGAGGTGCTCCACGACCTCCCTGCGCATGAGCTTCAGGTTGTTCGTCAGGTCTCGAAAATGCCAGCGAAACAGGATCTGCGCCAGCAGATGAAATCCACGATTTGCTATGATTTTTTGAAATGGATAATTGAGCAGCACGCTATAACGAGAAAAACGGCTCCCTACCACCGAATCATAGCCTTCTGCTGCGGCATCAAACAGGTCACGTATTTCTGGCAACAGATGTTGAAAATCGCAATCCATGGAAAGCACAAAGCGCCCTGTGGCTGCACGAAGACCGTCCGTAATTGCTCTACCAACACCATTAGGCGGGGAGCGAAAGATCGGCTTTATGGTGGGATCTTGTGCCGCGAGTCTTCGGATTATATCGCCAGTACTGTCACGGCTGTTGTCGTCGATAGGTATGATCTCGTGAATATATTCGCCAAAGAAGCCCCTAAGTTTGTTTACCAGTGGCTCAATATTCATCTCTTCATTGTGACAGGGAATGACGATAGACACTGCGTTCCTTAACTGTGCGTGGTTACACAGGGAGATCAAGGGCTGTTCAACCACTCGCGGGGGCTTTTGAGCATGGATGAGAATGGACCCGGCTAATGTCTGGATGCCCGGAGCGTTTTCAAGCACAATGGACAGATTCCGCAAAAACCATACTAAGGAGCGAGTCAGTGGCGCGTAAACAAAGTCGTTGTAGACCGCAAAAACCCTAATAAATCCCACCTCGGAGATCAACTCGTATAGCTCGGGACGGCTCAGCAGTCGCCTCGGATCTTTATTGCCGGTGTGTTGCAATAATTTCTGTCTAAGCTTCAGTACTACATTCCATGGGTTGCTTTCATAAAATATGACCTGGCCACCCGGTTTAAGCAACTCATAGATGTTTTGCAGAACCCAGGCACAACTTTGCTTATCCAAGAGGTCCATAGCAACGACGTAGTCAAAATGCCGACCGTCCAGAGTGCCGGGGAGAGCGGTAGTGCTAAAAAACTCGACAGATGAGGGTAAACCTTCCGGTCGAGAATGATTATCCTGGAATGTGACTGCCGTAATCGGGTTCTCGCTGCGAGATACGCACAGCAACTGTCGCGTGAAAAGTCCCTGTCCAGCGCCTAGCTCTAAGACACTTTGACCCGGCAGAAGATGAACAATGTGGCGAAACGAGTGTGCCCTCCACAGCAACCGATCAGCATAGATCGGATCTCGTTTTAGCCAGTACTGATCTCGATACCGTTCTCGGATCCCAAGGGTTTCGATGGTGTGAATCTGTTGTTCCGTGATCAAATCAGCTTGCTCCAACGATCAATTCCTAATCAGTCTCGGACCCTAAAATGCCTTGTCCTCTGTTCTACTTGTTCTCTGTTCTACAATGCTGCCAGTAGAACTTAAGGCCAGCAATACAGCCTGCAACTTCGGTCATCAATACTTTGTGTCTAGGACCATATCCTCGGAGCAGACCGGATGCAAAGAGCTTTGCGTAGTATAATGGCAACACGAGACACAATCGGAACAAATTGCCCCAGTGACGATGCTTGGCAAATTGTACGAGAAGTGCCGTTACATGCCCACGCATGTAGTAATAGACTTGCTTTTGAAGATCGATGAATTCTCGGCGGTGAACATGAAACGCAACGGGGGCCGGTTCATAGCGGCAACTCCATCCGCCAGCCAATATTCGGTACCAGAGTTCCGAGTCCTCACTACAACCCGCAGCGCCAGCTCCTAAACGTTCATCAAATCCCCCCACCAGGTCAAAGACCTCGCGACGGAACGCCATGTTTGCGCCAGCACCAATGCGCCAGACCGGCACCCCGAGCCTCTTGGTGGCGTTAAAAAACTGTTGATCAAACGTCTTTGTGTGGTATCCCCAACCAAAGTGCCCCAACTCAACTTCAAAAATAACTTGAGCCTCAGTTTCTAACTCCGCGGGCAGAACCAATCCAGTTACAGCCATAACGATTGGGTCTTGAAAAGATTGCTTTATCCTAGTAATCCAATCCGGGTGAACGAGCACGTCATCATCCGTAAAAGCAATAATCTCTCCAGTACAGTGGCGGATACCTGTATTACGGGCCACGCTGAGACCAGGACGAGGCTCAAGAACATAGCGAACCTCTGGCATTTGTGCAACCAGTTTGCGTGTTTTATCTGTACGGGGCGCATTATCAACAACGATAATTTCATCTGGTCGTTGCGCCAGAGAAAGAATCGATTCCAAGCATTGCGCTAATTGTTCCACACGATCACGCGTACAGATGACTACAGAGCACGTTTGCAATTCACCTTTGTCTTTCTCCATTGACCAACGCTGGGCAAGCAGGGCTAAGGGTGTTTCTATCGCCAAGACCGCGTGTAAATCAGGAGCTACCACCTCGCGTTTGAAGTGTTCGGAAAGAGGTACGGTGAATCCCTGTGGCAAAAGATGAGCGCCAACAGCCGCGGTGATCGTCTCTATCGCCAGGTTTCCAAGGTTCGCCGCGGACAAAGGTAGCTCACCAGCCGTTAATTCCAGATGACCGAGAGGAATCTGATGCCACCAGAGTACAACAAACACTTTGACATAGCCCGGTTGTGCGGGTAGATCAGGAATCTCTCCGCTGAGTTCAACGTGGTATATCTTGCAGGGCGCAATGGCGGCACTTTCCCGATGTGTAACTCGATAGGTTCTAGAACTCAGAAACGCGCGTGCCCGGGACTGTAGGTCTGGCAAAGACAAGCGGCTGTTTTTGCCCATACCATTCTTAATCATGAAGGAGTACCAACTTTGGCGCAACCCAGCAACTGTCGGCGTTCCCATAGGTGGTCAGGAGAATCGTTCATAAGACACCTCTGGTTCCGGGTCTACCTGTATCATATTGTGCGCGGATTTGTTTGATGCGCTTCACCGAACGGGCGTATTCTCCCAGCAGCCCGACTACGCCACCCCACAGCTCGGCCCAAACCATGCCAGTAGGTAAGGCGTGGCGACCCAACAGACTCTCTACAAGCTGGCGCGCCATGTCTTGGAACCACCAGACAATCAGATGCACTAGCTTTCTGCGTTGCGAGCGATCCTGGTCGTATGTCTTGGTAATAAAAGCCATCAACCCCAAGCCCCAACTCCAATATTGGCGGCGCAGACCCTCTAAATCGTGGCGATGCTCATGAAATGCCAAGAACTTTGGTTCGTATACGAGAGGGTGTCCTGCCCGGATGATCCGGTAGAAGATATCCAGATCTCCTCCACCTGGCAGGGGCCGCCCTGTATCCAAAGCTTCATCAAATCCGCCCAACTGAAGCAAAAGGTCGCGGCGGAATGCCATATTGCATCCTGTACCAAAAATTCCAGGCCCGCAGGGATAGACGGAGTTTCCCGGCAAAGTCTGTCCATAGCGAAGCTTTTCAAAGCCGCGCCGGAAACCGCCACGTTTTTCAAAAAGGACTTGGGCCTCAGCCTCTAGTTTGTACGGTAGCACAAGCCCAGTGAATGCAGCTGCATCCTTGTTCTCAGCCCAAGCTTCAACCAGCCCACAAAGCCACAAGGAATCAACAGTGACATCATCATCAAGAAAAGCGATTAGCTCCCCACTCGCTTCGCATAAGGCCCGATTACGCGCAAAGTCGAGCCCTGGCCTAGGCTCCTGAACATAGCGCACATTTTGGATGGAGGCTTGTATAGAAGCGACAAGTTCCCTGGTTCTTGCGTCGGATGGTGCATTGTCAATCACCAAGATCTCGAACGCGTAGGACGCAGGAGCGTTACCTTTTGTTGATTGTGATGCATTCCTTTGTAGTTTGACTTTCATAAGGGACGCCAAACAGCGGGCTAGGTGCTCCGGGCGATCCTTCGTGCAAATAGCAACTGTCAAGCTTGGAAAGCGCCTATCATCAGTTGGTGGTCCTAATTCATCGCGCAAGCGTTCCTGAAGGACTTTTGTTCCTATTTCTCGGCTCAAGAGTTGCGCTAATTCCTCGCGCTCCAAAATATGCGTAGAAGATCGGGGACGCATCACAAAGCCAATGGGGCGACCGTTCCAGCGAAGGATCAGAGCGATTCCCTTTTGATTTTCAGCCACAACAAGGCTCGGCAGTTGCTCTGTAAGCTCTAAATCAATGAGTGTGTAAGACATTGACTGACTGGCATACTTTCTACAGGGCAGGTGTGACTGCTGATTTAAGAACCGTTCTACTGCGTACACTACAAAAACGTGTAAACTGCTCTCAGGCCGGTACGGCTATGCCTGCTCTCGAGATAGCTTCTGCAAGTTCACGCGCTTGAATTGGATCGGGAAGTTGATGTGCAAAGGGGACATCAACAGCCGCGCAAATAAAAGTTTGGGCGAATGGCTCAGTGGCTCGTTGCTCTATCTGAAAACCGGCAGTCTCCAGAAGTGAAGCAACGCAGCTAGGTGTCAGCCCCCAAAACCAATTGCCATATCCCTCATCCGGCTCAAAGCCATCCGTTATCCCCACCTGTCGTCCAACACCTAGGCTCGATAAATTCCAGAGTTGCCGGTCTGCCGGTTTGAGTTTGGGAAAGTAAACCGCAGCATTCGGCAGCCCGTTAATCTCGGGAATCGTGGATGTGCGTAGGATGAGAGTCTTACGACAAATCCGCCGTAAGGCCACGAGCAGGTCGAAAGGGCTTGGATGATGGTAGAGGACACCTGCACACAATACGACATCAACCATTCCAATTTGCTCAATGGTAGCCGGAGCGCTTACATCGCCGAGAATGAACTCTACAGAGGAATGGCGGCTCTGCTTCTGTGCCACAAATTCAGGAGTTGGGCCAAAGACATCGACAGCCTTTACCAGTGTGGCACCTACTTCCTCGGCCAAGAAAGCATATTCGCCATTCACACCCCACATGGCACCAATGTCTGCGAAACTCCCACCAGGTGCCAAGTTGCGGATATAATCAGAAAGAAGGCCATAACGCCCTATGGGATTGCCTCGGCTGGCCTGCAAGTATCGCCAAAGCCAGTTGCCTATTCGAGTTTTTAAGAATCGAACTTTCCACGTGTATAGCATGTTATGACTCATCCTGACTAGGTATTCGTCCCTATTAAGAAATAAAGTTAGCTTAGTTCAGGCTCGGGTCCGACCCCACGACGCTCGGTGTTGTTGGCGGGCGGTATTTTGTGCGGCTAGTCTCACCAATCCAGCATTGCCAAAAGAACAACAGATGTGAGGCAATGAGAGCGAAAGCGAAGCCAAGACTCAATAGGCAATAATGCTCTTGCGGCATAGCAAAGTGATAGATTAGGCCCGAGATGAGCAAGAGGGTGCACGAAATTTGGGTAACAAGCCAGGCCGGGTGCAGTGTACCACCACGGGTTTTTGGTGTAGGTCGGAAGCGCAGAGGCACACGGAGGAGTGCCATCAGCCAAGCCAGTGTATAAATAGGCCATGTGGCAAAGACCAGAATCACTGGTTTCCATTGTAGATTGCTATGGATCGAGGCATGCCGCCAACGGCGCAGGGCAAGCAAGCGAATTAACAAAACCATAGAGGCTACTGGCAGCAGGTGGAGCAAGTATCCCTCAAATCCTGCCATCACCTGAGGGTTATTCGAGAACAGTACAAACAGGGCAGCAAACAAGTGGATGCACACGACAAGACCAAACCAGTAGTAGGTCATACGCACCGCATACACGAGCCTCTGTTGAACAGTGAGCGCAGAAAAATAGAATGGATACCTTGTAATGAACGTCTCAAAAACGCCCCTTGCCCACTTGAACTGCTGGGTAAACCAGGCCATGAGATCAGGAGGGGCATAACCAGGGGCAAGCGGTTCAGCGACATAAAGGGACTGCCAGCCCGCAGCATGTAACGCAATTGAGGTCTCTAAATCTTCAGCCAGACCGGGTTGATAACCACCGA
Source organism: uncultured Litorilinea sp. (assembly GCA_946885925.1). Next base: position 3,669 of record CAMPHP010000029.1, on the reverse strand, counting down.
TCGAGTTGAGCGCGCTGCGCCGGATGAGGGCATTCGTACCAACCAAGGTTGCACTGAGCAAGGCGTCTGCGCCTGTGGAGATGGAATTGTAGAAGTCGTGGCTGCTTTCATCTGCAGCTTGCGCAATCCATCCGTCCTCGCCATTGGCAAAGGTAAGCATGACCTGAATGAAACCAACCCCAGGATCGGAAAAATAACCAATTGTCGCCTCCAAGAAAGATGGAACGGGGGCATGGTCAATATCAAAAATGACGATGATATCGCCATCGGTACGTGCAAGGGCGGCGTTGATATTACCGGCTTTGGCATGCTTGCGGTCTGGACGTGTCAAATAACCCGCGCCGAGTCGTCTGGCTAGATCGGCCAAGGCCGGATCATGTCCATCGTCTAGCAGCCAGGTGCGGTGTTCACCTCGCATGGCACAGGCAGCCGTGAGCGCGCGCTGGATTAGTTCATACTCTTCGCCACAGGCGGTAACAAAAACATCAATCGTTAAATCTTCAACAGACTGCGGCAGCCGCTGAGAACGATGATGTGTTGCTAGATAAATTGTCCAACTAAAGAGAAGCTGTATGACGCCATAAAAGAGCGCGACGATAAGACCTGCAATGAGCCACCCAGACTGTGGAAGCCCGTTCTGAAACCACCAACTATAATAATAGCCGAGCGCAAACACACCAGCGATAACAAGCAAAATACCCCTTAATTCGCTAGCTGATAACTTCACGGTTTGATAGCTCCTGTTTGACAACTCTAAGGGTTCCTTGGCTCAAACATATACACCCTCATCCTAAAATTGCGCGCCTGGACATACACGTCAAACTCGGCTACCTGATAGGCATTCTCCTGAAGCCAGGCAAGCTTCTGGGGAAAGCGGTTCGCTGCTACCATATCTGCGACGAACCAGATTCTTCCGGCACTTTTTTCCGCCTCATCAGGCTGGAATGTCGCAAAGCTCTCCGTCTCGGCGCGCATGTAGTAGTCGCCGATATTCTTATCCCCTGCGACAACAAGATCACCGCTTTGTGCGTTCTCTTTGACATAGGCGAAGGCAGCACGCCAGTTGTCACGATTGCCATTTTGGAAGCTATAGTAGAGCAGATCTTCACTAAGCGGCGCAGCGATCACGATGATTAAAACGCCTATGGCGAGGACATTTATACGAGAATTGGTTCTTACAAAAAGAGTGGGAACAGCCATACCAGCCAATGCCAGCCAACTCGTTAATGAGACAAACACATAGCGATTTGCCGTATAATGAAATGGCGCAATCACCATTAGAGTGAGGAGAGGAATGACGGCACTGAGACTGAACAACAACGCAGAGCGATTCCCCTTGCTCACCCAATAGGCGGCTCCAGCTACTGCCATGCAAACTAGAGGAAGTCCTACATAATAGATAACGCCAGCCAAGAGCCAGAAGGGGCTATTGTTGCTATAACCAAATCCTTCCATCCACCCATCCAAATTGCGTGCGTAAGGCGCAACAAAGAATGCTGCACAGAGAACTGCCGGACCGGCAAATATAACAAGGTTGCGCCGGCGCAGTCCAACGGGTTTTGCGAATGGTAGCAGGGTCACAACTATCAAATAACTAGTGAAGACCGGCACAAAAAACAGTGCCAGCAGGCGCTCGCGAGCGGCCAAACCCAATAGGACCAAAGAGAGCAGGAGATACCACGGGCGATCTTCCTCAAAGCCGATGAAAGCCGTCAACAGAGCCAGCGTGTAGAAAAGCAACAACAAGGTATAAAACCTTGCGTTTTGTGACCAGTAGAGGTGCCAGGGTGAAATTGCCAAGAGCAGGACTGTGACAAACGCCGCTCGACTGCCGATAATTCTGCGTAGTGGAAAATAGAGCAAGGGCACGGACAATACCCCCACCATAGCAGGCACCAATCGTGCGCTCCATTCACTTGTACCCAAGGCGCTCACCGTAGACTGGATAAGACGGCTTGCAAGAGAGCTTCTCCACATACTAAAGTTGAAGCCGTCTTCCCGAAGGCTCAGGGTAAACATTTCGTCGCCCCAAAACCCCCACTCACCTAACTTATAGAATCGGAGCGCAGCCGCCAACAGCGTCACGACCGTCAAAAGCATGAATTGGCCAATAGCGCCAAACAGCCATTGAGCCAGCCTGTCGGTGACGTAGAGACGCGAGATTGGAGCGTTTACTGAGGGCAAGTTGACCACGCTATTGCAGGCCATTTAATAACTTTGACATTGTTGTAGGCATCGATGAGAGCATGCAACAGACGTAACGATCTGATTTATCTTTGTATTGAGATGTGCCGCCGTAGAAAAACCTAGCGATTTCCTAGCCGCAGGGATACACGGAATACAAAGGAAGGAAGTAGCAACTACGTAGCTCAAACGGCTATCTATCAAAAGGTAGATGCTCGATGCCAATGAAGGACAAAACATACAACCTTTGGAGACACATTCAGATACCTCATTCTATTACAGCACTATCACAGTTTGAACCCCAGTTCACATCTCTGTAAGTCGCAATTTACTGCTATAGATCGCAATATTGCACTTACTTGTGATTTGGGCGGAAATTCAGGATGTTGTGAGCCATAAAGATACCTGCGCCACAAATCAAAATATGACGTATACTTAAGCAACAAATACTTAAGCAACAAAGAAAACAACGAACAGACAACAAATACACGTAGACAGCCCCTAGAAAAAGAAATGCCCACAGGTCACAACCTGGGCCGGATGGTGCTCCCCCTCGCAGCGGGAAGTGAGTTCACGCGAAAGGAGATAGCCTCCGTGTTGATGCCATTGCTCCAGACCAAGCTCAATGTGCCTGGCTTTTATCATCGTGATGGGCGCTCGAACTATGTCAGCCGGCAGCGGCTGATCCAAAAGCTCAATAGTGGCTTTGCAAAAAAACTCACCTTACTCTGTGCCCCGGCTGGGTTTGGAAAATCCACGCTCCTGGTCGAATGGATCAAGCAGGGACCAGAGCAAGGGACAAAGCAAAGCACAATGCCGCATAATGGCGCATCTCCATCCTCTGGCGCGGCGTGGCTCTCGCTTGATCCAAGAGATAATGAGCCAACTCGTTTCTGGAGCTATGTTGTTGCAGCACTACAAAGCATAGATGCAGAGATTGGCGTATCAACCCTAGCCTTGCTGCAATCCCCCAAGTCAATTAGCCAGTCAATGCATCCCGAAGTATTGCTGACTCCTCTGCTCAATGATTTAGCGGTGCATCCTGAACCATTCGTGCTTGTGCTCGATGACTATCATGTGATCAACACCCTCGCTATCCACCAAGCTCTGCTCTTTTTGCTTGACCACCTCCCGCCACAATTGCACATTGTCCTGAGTTCACGCACAGAACCACCTTGGCCCTTAGCACGCTGGCGCAGTCAAGGCCAACTCGTCGAACTGCATATTGACGACTTACGCTTTACACCGGATGAAGCCGCCAGCTTTCTCAAGGAAATCATGGGGTTGGATTTATCGGCTACTGCCATCAATGCGTTGGAGACCCGCACCGAAGGCTGGATTGCCGGGCTGCAACTGGCGGCTTTATCGCTTCAGGGTGTGACCGACAGGGATCAATTTATTGCGCGCTTCAGCGGGAGCAACCGCTATATCGTGGACTATCTGGTGGAGGAGGTACTCAGCCAACAGTCAGAAGCAATGCAATCC
>CAMPHP010000028.1 GCA_946885925.1 uncultured Litorilinea sp. | reverse complement strand
CCTACGGAGTGACAGAACAGTGCGTCTGTCATGCCGCAGGCATCTCTCTGGGGCGCGCAGAGCAGAGAGACTCCTACGGAGTGACAGAACTATACGCCGGAAATTGGCATAGAGGCTTTTTATGAGGGCGTGCCTAACTTGTGAATAAAAGCGCAACAGGCTAGATAACTTGGCCCTCTTTGTACGCTGTGTTACACTACCACATGATCTGATTGACACTATTCTCTCCCCATTCACTGGGAAGTGCTGGAGGACGTATGAAGTTGCTGCATCGCCGATCGTTTGGATTTTTGTTATGTTGTGTGGCCCTTGGGGTGTTGTTGGCTGGGTGCGTGCCCAATGCCAATGCGCGACTGATTTCGCCAGAGTTGGGTGCCCAACTTTATGCTGACGAATCCAGCGGGGAAATCGTGGTTGAACCGACAGCGGAGCCGCTCAAGTTTGCCAGCTTGACGCCCGAAGAGGTGACGGCAGGGTTGCCTGCTGATTTTGCCGCGGCGTTGGCGGCTGCGGATCCGAGCAAGGGTGAGACTGTAGCGCTGACGAATGGTTGTGTTGGTTGTCATAGTGTAGACCCTGCCGTGACCATGACAGGTCCTACGTGGTTCCATTTGGCCGATACTGCGACCAATCGCCGACCTGGGGAAAGCCCAGCATTGTATATTTACACCAGCATCGTCGAGCCTGGGGCTTTTGTGGTGCCAGATTATCCGTCGGGTGTCATGCCCACCACATACGGTGAGACAATCCCTGTCGAGGATTTGGCGAACTTGGTGGCCTACCTGCTCGCTCAACACGAATAAGCGTCGCGTACTCGCATTTGAAGTTGAAGATGAGGTATTCACGGGGAGCTCACTCGGCTCCCCGTTTTGTTGTTGGTTGATTTTGTTTTTGATCTCAGCATGAAAGTTAGGCGTTTTTTCTTTTTGATTCACGCTTGTCGCTACGCTGCCTGTCAATTGGGGCATTCCGTAGGGCGAATCTGTTCATTTACGTCTAATTAGAAAATACCAGGCGAATTGTACTTGCTCTCTGGTACTACTCTAGTGCTATAATGGCGATGATGGCTAGACAACAAGTTTCTACAGTGATCGCTGAGCGGCGCTGTCCCAATTGTGGAACAAGAGTTGCTCGCGATGCTGAAAGCTGTTTTATGTGCGGGCACGACCTGCGCATTCAAAAGAAACGCAGGCAACGGGTCTCCTGGATCGATGCACTACTCGTAGTGGCTGTTTTAGTGGTATTAGCAGTCTGGTGGCGCATCGCCAGTCAACCGCGCCCGGAGGAAGCGGCTGGCGAAGGAGTTGCGGCAATTCTACCGACCAGCATCCCGATGTTAGCAGCGACCGTGCCCGCTACGATGACGCTGGAGTCGACAGCGCCCACACCGATCCCCACTGCGAGTGCCAACGGTGTAATCCGTCACCGAGTGCAAGAAGGGGAAACACTCGTGTCGATTGCTACGCTCTATGGGGTGACGGTGAGCGATATCCAGGCCGCCAACAATATGAGCGATGTACTGATTCGCACGGGGGATGAACTGATGGTCCCGGTGTCGATCCCTGCTAATCAGGAAGCGACAGGCTCAACGGTTGAATCGCGCTTTGAATATACGGTACAGCCAGGCGATACCATTATCTCGATTGCCAATCGCTTTGGCAGCACAGTGGAAGAGATTATTGTAATCAATAGCCTCACCACGAATGACTTTATTCTTCCGGGTGATGTGTTGATGGTTCCCGTGCGCGAAGTGCCTGCTGAAGTGTTGGCTTCGACGGACGAGGGTGAAACTGCTGGTGCAGCGCCTGGTGGTGAACCGGGTCCGGTCTATGCTGAACCGCGGCCGCTTGGCCCTGCCAATGAAGAGGTCGTGCCTGCAGGAGAAGCGGCACTCTTACGCTGGATCAGTGTGGATGTGCTGGCTCCTAATGAATGGTACGTGCTGTTGGTCTATCCGATTAGTGGTCCGGCGCACAGCTTCCCAAGCATTTGGACCAAAACGACAAGCTACCGGCTGGAGACTAACTTTGCCCCCACCAATGGCGAAGCAGCGACCTATGCATGGCAGGTGTCGGTGGTGCGGGTGAAGCCTGGCGTCAACAACCAATATGCGTTGGAGGCAGCTAGCCCACCTAGCGAGCTACGTAGCTTTACCTGGCGCTAAATTTGTGCCACTCCTTTTCCAAATCCATTACTCCCCACCCATTTTTTGGCCAAGATCGGCCCAAGAGGCAGTATGAGTCATCCTACCTTGACCCATGTTTGGGTCGAAGTGCCCTTTTCTTCCGATGCATTATCGATGTTACCGCCAGATGTTCATGTAAGTGTTGGACGTCTTGGCTCGGACGCTACGATTGAAGCGCAGGCTGCTCAGGCCATTTTGGCTTCGTCTGTTGTACGTTATCAAGCTGATTTGTTCCGCCAACTCCCCAACTTACGCATGGTGACACGCACGGGGATTGGCGTGGACAATGTGAATTTGGAGGATGCCACGGCGCATGGCATTGTGGTTTGCAATACGCCCGATGGGCCGACTGAATCCACTGCCGAGCATACGGTCGCCATGTTGCTGAATCTTGCCAAGCGGATTAAGCAGGGCAATGATAATTTGGCTGCCGGGAAATTTGGCCCGCGCACAGGTCCCCTGGCGGGCATGGAGGTGCAAGGCAAGACGCTTGGTTTGGTGGGGCTGGGGCGGATCGGGCGGCGTGTGGCTCAAATCTGCCGCAATGGTTTTGATATGCGTGTGCTGGCCTATGATCCCTATGTTACACCCGAACAGGCGGCTCAATTGGGTGTAGAACTGGCTGACCTGGATACAGTGATCAGCCAAGGAGATTTTGTCAGCTTGCATGTGCCAGTGACGCCAGAGACTCACCGGCTGATGAATGCAGACCGGTTGGCACAAATGAAGGCTGGGGCCTATTTGCTCAACATGGCGCGCGGGCCATTGGTAGACCCAGAGGCATTGGTGGCTTCGGTGGATAGCGGGCATTTGGGGGGCGCGGGGATTGACGTGTTTGACCCTGAACCACCGGAGGTGGACGATGTGCTGCGCAATCACCCGCTCATCGTGGCGACCCCGCACAGCGCCACGGTGACAGCCGAAGGTCGCGAGCGTATTGAGCGCATGGCAGTGGAGCGTGTGCTGGCCTTCTTCTCTGGCGAGCGTCCTGCTGATGTGGTCAACCCTGCGGTATGGACAGCGGGGACATTGAGGTAGACATGAAGTAATTCGGCCTCGAGAGCAAAATAGAAATATTGTGCAAAGCCCGTCCAATGATCCGGATGGGCTTTGTTTGTTTAGGGCAAAGGTGGGTGGATTAGACAGGTGGTTGGACGACCTTGAGGCGGCGAGGCCAGCGTAACTGCACACCTGGCATGGCTAAGAAAGCTCCTGCCAAGACTAGCACACCGCCGAACCATTGGATGGCACTCAATCTTTCTTGCAGGAAGATGACCGCCAGGACAATCGAGATCAGAGTTTGCAGGGGCCAGAGTAGTGCGATTTGCCCGCTGCCGATGCGAGTGATGGCAGCAAAGAGGGCAAGACGGGCGAAGTAGGTTCCTACGACTGCCAGGACAACGATGATCAGCCATTCGTGCATTGTGGGAGCAACCCAGGGTGCGCCTTGGCTTGTCCACCAGATAGTGATGACCAGGGTCGTGAAGGCTGTGAGGTAAAAGGCAGTTGTCCAGGTGTCATACGATTTTAACCACCATTGCACCAATGCCAGTTGCAAGGCATAGAAGATTAGCGAAAGACAGATGAGGAAGACCCCAAAGGGATCGACCTTTCCCCCCAATCCCACGAGCAGATAAATCCCCACCATTGACAATCCCAGCCGCGACCAGTGGCGACTTGTCATGCGCTCCCCACCAAAAACTAATAGCACTAACACGACTAATGGTTGCACCGATTTTAGGATCGAAGTGGTCGCCGCATCCACATAGGAGAGCGACCAGAAGTAGGTGCAAATCTCGACGCCAGCCAACACCCCAACAATTGCCATCAGCCATAAGCCACGCATGGTGATTCTGAGCTTATGCGGTGCGGCGAGTGCCAGAGTTGTGACCAGAAGCACGGTAGTCAACCCCAGTCGAACGAGTAGAAGGGTGGAAGGGGCCATGCCATCCACAATGACGCTGCGTGCCATTGGCGTGACCATGCCACCAGCAATGGTACTGCCAAGGCCAAACGCCCATCCTGTCCAGATGACACGATTGATGGATGACGCATCCGGGGTCGAGGAAGGGGTGACAGTCTCTACAGGTGAAGAAGTAATCAAGTTGAGGATACCATTTTGAATGAGACGGCTTTGAATGAGACAGCAAATATACATGAAATAGCAAAGACAATAGGTCGGAGTTTAATGGGCCTTCATTCTTAGCGTCAAATCGACTTTGCCATGTAGCCAGATTACGTCCCGCAATCTGCACAGGCGGGAATTCGCGCGCTGTCCAGCAATGTTGCTTGCCATCAAGGACAAAAATACACGTAAAACCGTAACTTTCCATAATGCTTTCACGTCATGGTATACAAGTAAATTCGCAGAACATCTGATCCATGAACTGTAATTTGCCAATTTTACTGGCAAACCCGGTCTAATCCCGAGGAGAGATAGGCAAGAACCCATGATCGTAGCAAGTAATTCTTGGCAAGGGGGCTCTGCTCCCCGGCCTATTGCAAAGCTCATTGCACTTTTAGTAGCCGGTGGTGCGAAGACCACCTATATTTTGCAGTTCCCCCTCTCGCTAGACGATAACCAGGTCATTGCTGCACCTGCCAAGCTGGTATTGGGCGATGGTAAAGTTGTAAATTTAGGCGTGATCGTTGCCCCCACACAAGCTACCTGGCGTGCTATGCGCAGCGTGACCCTCGTCGAAAATGTGCCTGTTTCTGAGGACGGACAGGAAGCAACCCTGGTATGGGGCACAGAAACAATTGTGGCGACAGTGGTGGATGGTGAAGCTGTCCTTGTACAAGACAAAGCTACTGTTGCCTTGTTGCGTGTCTCTCCGGTTGCCGATAGCCCACTCGAATTGCTCGTTGAGCTTGAGGTTGATGGAATCCCACCAGGGCATCGGGTGCGGATTGACGCAGGTGCCAACAACCAACGCGAGGAGAGTGCGGCGGATAGTGCCGCTGATGCGGAAGGGCCGGACTATAAGGCGAAATGGACCTTTGCCTATTCCAAACCTGGCCCCTATTTGGTCGTGGTTGATTTGGTGGATGGCGAAGGGTACTGGGTAGACCAGTTGGCTGAGCAAGCCGTTGAGATCGCGCCGCCCATTGCGGAGCCCGCTACAGCGAAGCAAGGGCAAGCGGATGCGGAGCCTGATAGCGGATTGGTAGCACCCTTAGAAGTAGTGGCTGCTGCGGCAACGCTACCCGCTTGGCAGCCTTTCCGCTATGCGCGCCCGTTATGGGCTTGGGCGCGCACTTATACCAGAGCGGGTGGGACGGTCGTTTCACGCAGTTTGAGATTGGGCACCTATTTGGCGATCCGGCAGGAGGTACTTGTTGGCAACCAGATTTGGTATCAGTCCACCGCGCTCGACTGGATTCCAGCGAGCAGCGTTGCCATCCTGACCCCATCGGAATTGCGTGGGGTGGAATTGGCTAGCACCGGGCCAGATCCCGATCCGGACCCCGACCCGGATCCGGACCCTGATCCAGATCCCGATCCAGATGATTTGCCAAAAGGTGTTGTAACCGCCAATGTGCTCAATGTTCGTAGTGGCGCTGGCACGAATTATCCTGTAGTGGACCAGTTGCGCTATAACGCTCAAGTAACCATCTATGAACAGAAGGCTGTGGCTGGGGCAACTTGGTATCGCATTGGCACGGGACGCTGGGTGCATAGTGGATGGGTGCGGCTCTTAAGCTCCCCCCCGCCTGGACCTGTGCCCACCCGTCGTGGTGTTGTCACTGCCGACGTGTTGAATGTCCGTGCGCGACCGGGGTTGAGCAGCAACAATCCTCCTGTGGGCAGGTTGCTCAAGGGAGCGCAGGTAGTTTTCTATGAGGAGACCACGGTCGCTGGCGCTGTCTGGTATCGCATTGATGTTGACCGTTGGGTGCATGGGGCCTGGATTCGCTTGCTGTCTACATCAAGTGATGCGGAACCCATGAATATTGAACCTACCAGGGATGACGCATCTGCTGATAATGACGTACCAGCGCACGAAGTAGAGGCAGCCGTTGCGTCGGCTCTGCCTCTGGGTTGGGTTATAACGTCAACGCTCAATGTGCGTGCCGAGCCGAACACGACAAGTACAGTCGTGGGGACGGTCAGCAAGTATGATCGCCTGAGCATTTTGGAAACGCGCACAGTGGCGGGGCAGCGCTGGTATCGCATCGGTGAGAATCGCTGGGTTTATGGGCCTAACGTGGGGGTGGCGAAGTTGCGAGCTCGCCCTGCGTCGATTCGTGCCAACGAGCGCTGGGTAGGTGTCAATCTGCGCGAGCAGACCGTTGTAGCCTATGAAGGGGATAAGCCGGTCTATGCGGCGTTGGCAGCTACAGGGTTGCCACTTACACCGACGGTGCAGGGCGTCTTTCGCACATGGTTGCGCCTGCTATGGCGCAAGATGTCAGGTGGCTCAGCGGCAACAGGTGGATACTATTATCTTGAGGAAGTCCCGTGGACGCTCTACTTCTACAGCGGTTATGCACTGCATGGGGCCTACTGGCATGATGCCTTTGGTCGCCCACGCAGCCACGGTTGTGTGAATTTGAGCCTCTACGACTCCTGGTGGATCTTCAAATGGAGTGAGCCAGATGGTAACAACAGTCCAGCGGTCTATGTCTACTGGGAATAGGGTGTATCGGGACTAGGGTCTAGGCGTTAGATTTATTCAGATGCGCGGTCGTTTAGATTGAGATAAAGTGGCAGTTGCCCAAAAAGCAACTGCCACTTTTCTGTTTACGCTTAGTTAGGAAAGCTGGAGAGGCAATATCCCTGCAAGGCAGTTGTTATTGCACTTCGAGCAATTCAATCTCGAAGATAAGCGTGGCGTTGGAAGGAATCACAGGAGGATAGCCCTGCTCACCATAGGCCAATGCGCCAGGGATTACCAACTGCCGTTGGCCTCCAACCTTCATGCCACGCACGCCCAAATCCCACCCAGCGATTACTTGCCCCATGCCTAGATTAAAGGTGAAGGGTTCGCCGCGGTCGATTGAGCTATCAAATTTGGTGCCGTCTTCCAACCAGCCTGTGTAGTGAACGGCGACGAGTTGCCCATTGGTCGGGCTGGGGCCTTCGCCTTGCACCAAATCTACATATTTGATTCCTTGCTCCGTGGTGGTATAGCGTGCCTCGTCTACGGGAGTCGGAGCAGCAGGGGAGCCCGCAGTGATACTAACTAACTCGACATCAAAGGTGAGTGTGGCGTTGGGGGGAATCACGGGTGGATAGCCTTGTTCGCCATAGGCCAAATCAGGTGGAATGATCAGCGTCGCTTGCCCACCTTCATTCATGAGGGAAATGCCTTCATCCCAACCCGTGATCACCATGCCTGCGCCTAACGCAAAGCTGATGGGTTCGCCGCGGGTACGTGAGCTATCAAAGACGGTGCCATCCTCCAATGTGCCGGTGTAATGGACGGCAACGATCTCGCCGGGTTGTGGTTTGGCACCGCTACCGGCGCGGCGCTCGATGTATTGCAGGCCACTTGGCGTAGTCATGATGTTCTCCTGGTTGGTGGCTGCTAGTTCAGCCTGGGTAGATTCTGGCTGGGTAGACTCTGCTTGTGTAGACTCTGGTTGAGTAGAGGGCAATGACGTAGGGGTCGTAGTCCCGCGATTCATCGCGGCTAATTCCGCCTCAGTCGGCGGCAGGGGTGTCGGTGTCGGCTCCTCTCGGGCGCGCCCACAGGCACTGACCAAGAGGACAAGGATGGCGACGAGCAGGATGCGTGTGGTCAGAGTTGCGCCACGCAGCATGGATAAAGTTACTCCTCTGTAGGCTGAATATCTGTAGGGTAAATTGTGGATAATGACTGTTTCGCATTGGGCCAGGGTCCGGGTGTTTCGTCGGGCAGCATGACCCATCTTTCTTCTTCTTTGAAAAGACGCAGCCCGCGCGCTTGATAATTTCGCAACGCGCTGGGATGGTCGAGCGAACAGGTATGGACCCAGACACGCGAGGCTCCCATATCCCAGCCGCGCTGGATGCCAAAATGGAGGAGATACCCACCGATGCCTCGACCAATGAATTGGGGTAAGAGGCCGAAATAGGCAATCTCGACGTTTCCTTCTGGCTGGCGTTCCAAGTCGATATAGCCAGCGGGTGTGCCGCGGACATAGGCGACCCAGGTCTCCTGCTCTGGCCGGTCGAGCCATTGCATCCACCGATCATAGCTCCAACTTAGCCGTTCATGCCAATGCCAATGACCACCTACCGCACTGTAGAGAAAGCGGTTGAATTCCGGGCTGGGCACTTCGGCGTGCTGAACCTTGACATCTGGATGGTCGCGATGGGAAGGCCGGAGGTTGGCCGGATCTGTCATTTCCAAATGGTAGATGATTACTCGTGTCATGATCGTCATAGGTGGCACTCTATCACGGGTGGAAAGGATCACCAAACCACGGCACAATGTCCATGGCAGGCAACACACGCTCGCAAACACGAGATCATTACGATTAACAATTATAAATTAACAATTATAATAGGAAACCCAAAGACAGAAAGAGGGCAAAAAGCAAACTCAACTGTGCTGTCTTTGCCAGGGCTGCGTTGAGCGTGGGACCGTCACTAGCGCTGCGGATGGTCATGATGAGGCGCAATGCAAGTGGCAAGGTCACAAAGGGGGCGAGGAGCCAGAACGAACCGCTACCGATTGCCAAGACTACTGGCACTGCGTAGGCAAGTGCTATCAGGCCCATATACTCATTCTGCGTTGCTTGACGACCCAAACGCACAGCCAGCGTATATTTTTGGGCGGCGCGGTCGCTGTCAATGTCGCGCAGATTGTTGACCACAAGAATGGCGGTAATCAGCGCGCCTATGGGCAGCGAGGCAAAGATCGCGTCGCGGCTGACGTTGAGCGTTTGCAGATAGTAGGTTCCGCAGACGGCTATGGGGCCAAAGAAAAGAAAGACAAAGAGATCGCCCAGGCCCATATAGCCAAAGGGTTTGGGGCCACCTGTGTAGGCGAGCGCCGCAAGAATGGACGCCGCGCCCACTATCAAAATGGGCCATCCACCGATCTGTATCAGATAAAAGCCAACTAGCGCAGCCAAACCAAAGACAACCATCATGCCCCCGCGCATGGCTGCTGGCGAGATCAGACCGGCTGCCGTAACGCGCGTCGGCCCCAGCCGAGCAGGGGTGTCGGCTCCCTTGATCGCATCAAAGTAGTCGTTGGCGAGATTGCTGCCGATTTGAAGAAGAAGCGCACCAAGCAGTGCTGCTAATGCAGGCCACAGGGCAAAGCGGTCCACATCTGTTGCCAAGGCAGTACCGACAATGACAGGGCTGATGGCGGCGGGGAGGGTCTTGATGCGCGCGGCCAACACCCAGGCCTGTGGATAGGAAATAGAGGTTGCGTGTGATGACATCGTGGCTTTTTTCTCCTTCTGTTTGGCTATTTTACCCGAACGCGCCTAAGATCAGCACATGGCCGCGAATGAATTAGAGACAAAACTACCAGCAGAAGTTGCTATACGTTCTACCCGCCCGCATGTCACCCATTTGCATGTTCACTCGCATTTCACGCTGTTAGGAGCCACGCCTACGGTTGCTGAACTGGTGCAGAACGCCAGCCAGCAGGGAATGAAGGCGTTGGCCTTGACCGATACCAATGCGCTGTATGGTGCGGTCGCCTTTGAGCGCGCGTGTAAAGAGGCCAATATCCAACCGATTCTTGGTCTGGTTGTTACAGTAGCCCTACCGGAAGAGATGGGGGAGCGCGCGTGGTCTACACCGGGGGAATTGGTGCTGTTGGCGACAGGCTCCGTGGGTTGGAAGTCGCTTTGTGGACTTTCGTCTGCGATCCAAGCGCGACCCGATCGTGAAGAGGCAATGCAGCGCGGGGTAGATTGGGAGACACTACGTACCTATCGCGCGGGATTGATCTGTTTGGCAGGTGGGCGGCGCAGTTGGATAGGGCGGGCGTTGCGTGTGGGGAATGCCAATGCAGCGGCGCGTTATGCCTCCCGCTTGGGTGGCGTCTATGGAGAGCAGGCGTGGCTGACTATTGAGCAGCATACCCCAGAGGATGCTGCTACCAACCGTGTTGTGGTTGAAATTGGCAAACGCTTTGGGCTGCCGGTTGCTGCCGTACAGCCAGTCTATTGCCTGCGTCCGGAGGATCGTCCTCGCCTAAGATTGCTGGCTGCGATGGCCCACAACTGCCGGGTCGAGCAGGTTGCAGCGGCGCAATTGCCCGACGAAGGGGATGCCAGCGCAGTCATCCACTGGCAAACGCCAGATGATATGGCAGAACGTTTTGTGGCATACCCTGAAGCTCTGGATGGGATTCGCCAGGTCGTGGCGCAGTGTGGCCCAGCGTTACCGGATGGGCATCCGATTTGGCCGGTTTTGAAGCTCGAAGCGGATGAGACGCCTGATCTCGCGCTGCAACGGCTGGCAGAGAGGGGGCTGGCAGCACGCTATGAGGGGATTACGCCGCCAGTGCGGGCGCGGCTTGAGCACGAGTTAGCCGCAATTGCTCATCGCGGTTTTGCTCCCCTTTTCTTATTGGTGGCAGATATTACGGCCTTTGCGCGCCAACATGAAGTGCCCTATAACACGCGTGGCAGTGTAGCCAATTCGTTGGTCGCCTATTGCTGCGGGATTACGACCGTTGACCCGATTGCACATGATTTACTCTTTGAACGCTTTCTCAATCCGGAACGAACGGGTTTGCCGGATATTGACCTGGATCTGTGCAGTCATCGCCGCGATGAGGTGCTGGGCTATGTGCGCGAGCAATATGGCGCGGACAAAGTGGCTTTGGTGGCGACAATCGCGACGCTGCGGCCCAAGTCAGCCGTACGAGAGACCGCTAAAGCTTATGGATTGGACGAGAAGGCGGTGGAGGAACTGGCGGGCAAGGTACGCGACCGGTGGCACCCTGACCCGCGGCGGCGCGAGCGCGACCTCTTGGAAGAAGTCTTGACGCAGATCGATGACCCAGCCCAGGCTGAATTGGTGAAAACTGCCTATGCGTTGGTGGGTGTGCCGCACCATCTGAGTATTCATCCGGGCGGTGTAGTGGTTGCTCCAGAGGCGATCACGCATATTTCGCCGGTGCAATGGACACCCAAGGGCTTCTGGGTGACACAGTTTGCCCACGGTGATGTCGAGGCGTTGGGATTGCCCAAGATCGACTTGTTGGGTATCCGCGCGCTCACGGTACTCGCCAGCGCAGTCAAGTTGGTGCAGCGCCACCACGCGCCCGATTTTCGCCTGAGTGCAATTCCCAATGACGATGCGGCCACAGCAAAACTCTTGGCGCAAGGCGATACGATTGGGGTTTTCCAATGTGAGTCGTGGGGAGCACAGCGCACGCTGCGCCAACTGCGCGCGCAGCGTGTGCGTGATCTCGCGATTGCCAATGCCTTTTTTAAGCCAGGGCCAGCAACCGGGGGAATGGCGCAAGCCTTTGTTCGCCGCTACCGGGGAGAGGAGGAGGTCAGCTATCTGCATCCGGCACTAGAGCCAATTCTGGGGCTGACCCAAGGGGTTATGCTTTTTCAGGAGCAGGTGTTGCGCGTGGCACGTGAGATTGCAGGATTAAGCTGGTTCGAGGCGGACCGGCTGCGTAAGGGGATGAGCAAATTTCGTTCCGATGAGATGGCGGCATTGCAAGCGCATTTTATCGAGGGTTGCCAGCGTCCTCTACCCGGTGGCCCAGCCTTCACTCCAACTCAGGCACAGACTTTGTGGAACCAGGTGATGGCCTTTGCGGGGTATGGCTTTAACCAGGGACATGCCACAGCCTATGCAGATGTGAGCTACCGCTCGGCCTACATTAAAGCCCATTGGCCCGCTGAGTTTCTGTGTGCGCGCCTGGCGGATTGGGGTGGTTTCCACCATCAAGCGGTTTATTTGGCCGAGGCGCTGCGTTTGGGGATTGACGTGCGTCCGCCCCACATTAACCACAGCCGGAGCCAATTTACCCTGACATGGGAGAAGCAGCAGAAGGGAGATGCACCACAACCGACCCCCCAACCAACATTATGGATGGGATTGGGGCAAGTGCGAGACCTCCGCCGCTCTAGCGTGCGCGCCATTGTCGAGGCCCGCCGCGACCATCTCTTTACAAGTGTGAGTGATCTGCTCAACCGTGTTCCTTTGGCGCGCAAAGAATGGACGCACTTGATCCAGTGTGGTGCATTGGATGGTCTTGGCGAATCACGCATGGCACTCTTGGCCGAAGCAGGAGCCGTACATGCGGGGGGTGATGGCGGGCAGTTGGCTTTTAGCTTTGTGGCCCAAGCTGTCGCCGCAGAGGACAGCGCCCAACGCATAAGCTGGGAGGCGCGGTTGTTGGGGTTGCCGGTCAGCTTGCATCCGCTGACAACCATAGACTCCGCACAGCTACCTGCCTTGACCCTAGGCGAAGTTCATAAGCATGCAGGGAGCACCGTGACCGTGGCAGGGGTGCGGCTGCCTGGATGGACAGGGGGCAAAGGTTGGTTTTGTGGTGATGGGCAGAGCTATGTGGTCGCAATTCCAGCCAAGGGAATGGCAAATCCAAAACCGTGGCGACCTGTTGTATTGCGCGGGCGCTGGTGCAGCGACTCTTGGGGTGACAGTTGGCTTCAGGTGGATGAGTGGCGTCTGTTGGAGTAGTCTGCTGTAGTAAGAAG
>CAMPHP010000027.1 GCA_946885925.1 uncultured Litorilinea sp. | reverse complement strand
AGATGGATGATGCAAGCTTGGCGCATGAGCGGCTCATTGTCTTGAAGCAAGGGAATACCTTTGTTGTGGCGCATGAAGATGACCCTAGCGACTGGCTTGCATCCTTTACACAAGATGAGGAATTTCCTGCGCGAGAGTGGGCAGAGCGGATGGCGGATCTCTTCAACCTGCGAAGTTCCGGAAGCGCAGCGGATGAGCCGCGCGCACCCCTGTTTACAGGCAGCCACCACCCGCACAAGGAATGAGTAAGGATAGTACCGGATGATCCTTTTGCTCCTTGTTTTTGCCGCGGCGATTCTACTTCTCGGCCTTGTTCTCTGGCGCATGGGTCGCCGTGCCCATCAAGCCACAGGGCTTCCCACGGGCGAGGTTGTCTATACCGATACGGGCGCATGGGAGCGGGTGCCCGAGCCGCTGCTCTCGCGCCGTTATGGGTTAGTGGGCAAGCCCGACTATTTGGTGCGGGTGCAATCGGGAGGTCAGATCACTCTCGTACCAGTGGAGGTCAAAAGCCGCCGGCGTCCACCCACTACGCCCGATGGGCATATCCTGCAACTCGCAACCTATTGCCTGCTGGTAGAGGATGTGTATAAAGTGCGCCCTGCCTATGGGCTGCTGCACTATGCGGATGCCACGCTGCAAATTCCCTATACCGACGCATTACGCCGTAGTGTGCTCGAAATTGCCGACGCCATCCGCAGCGCGCGCACAGCACCCGACCTCCATCGCAACCATGATGATCCCGCGCGCTGCCGAGGCTGTGGCTATGCCCACGGCTGCGGCGAGGTCGTGGGCTAGCTGAAGTTGCCATCTAGGGGAATGCGCTGCTTTGTCATGCCGCCGGCAGAGAGACCCTTAGGGGTGACAAAAGCAAGTGGCATCAAGGAAAGGGAGCAACCAACTCTGCTAGGTTATGGATAATACGGTCGGGCTGGACAGGCACAGTGGCGGGCAAGCCTTTTTTGGCAAAGTCCACCCAAACGGTATAAAGGCCCAACTGCTTAGGCACGAATACTTCCCACTCCAAATTATCGCCTACCATCCATGCCTCATGCGGCTCGACTGCTAACGTAGTCAGCGCGTGATGGTAGACCTCTAGGTCAGGCTTGCCCTTGCCAAATTCACCTTCGACAATCACACAATCAAAAAGTGGGGCCAGTTCAAATTGTTCGATCTTGCGCCGCTGCTCGCGACCTTCGCCATTGGTGATCAGCGCTAGTTTCACACCCCGCGCCCGCAACTCGCGCACGGCCTCAATTGCACCAGGGAAGGCGGTTAGTGTGCTAAAGTAGGTCTCTGTAAAGTAATGGGCCATCTCCTCCGCCAAACTCTCAGTTAGCTCTACATCAAGTGTGCCAATTTGAGTCAAGAAGTGGGACAAGATCGCCCGGCGCGAACCCATCAGGTCCAAACGTCCAGAGCGATGGCGTTCGGGATCTCGCCAATACTCGGCGCGCGAGATGTGCAACAGAGCCGCCAGTTCTTGCACGTCAACAGCAGAGAGGCGCGGGGCATAGGTCACACACAAATCACCCCAACAACGGGTCGAGGTTTCGGTCAGCGTCAGAATCGTATCGTCCATGTCGATCAACATGGCGCGTGGCAGTTCGCTGCCATTTACTTCCTGTTTCATCACCAAGCTATCCTTTACTAGCTTTGATATTCCACTGTCAAGAGGAAGGCAAATCTGTCATTCTGTGCCGAAAGGAGCGTGCCCCCAAGGGCGCGGTGGGCTGGGGTGCCCTCTGGGCCCCGCTGTGCGAGCGGAATGACACTAGTCATAGGGGATTAAGCGTCTGCAAAGTAAAGCTCGCCGTATCTGTGTCGTACAGTCCCCAGGTCGGTGCGCCCTGCATCCCCAATAGTTCACCAGGGTTTGCCAAAATGCCCCTGCCGCCGCTTCTCTTCTCCACATACTCCACATGCTTGGTGTGATTATGCCCATAGACTACGAGGTCAAAGAGGCCAGACTGCACAATGCGCTCGGCGGGTTCGGGATAGTGGATCATAGCAAGGAAGCGCCCAAATACCTCGATCTCGGCATAAATGCCCTGCAAGGTAATATGGGGATGCTTGCTGGCAATGGTCTGCAACATGCGTCCATCACCGTCATTGTTGCCAAAGACAATATGGATCGGCCCTTGAAAGCCGCGTCCTAGCCTATCAATCATAAAGGGCGAGCAAAGGTCACCACAATGGAGCAGCATTTCTGCACCCGCTCGATTGGCTGCGGCCAATGCTGCTTCGAGATGGGTGATCTGGTCGTGACTGTCCGAAAACACGGCAACATGCATTGCGAAACTCCTTTCTATGGTATACTCAGTCTATATGGATTCTGTCCAAACGCAAGCTACGGCGTCCGTTGCAGAGCGAACACCTGTGTCCTTTCCACAAGATCGTGCATCTCGACTTATTGCTGCATGGATGGGGAGTTTGGTGCTTGTATTGCTGGCGGGCTGTGGTCAAGTCGTCACCGTTAAACCTACATCAACCCCTGCGCCTACGCCAACCATTGCGCTTGCGGTGGTCAGTGAGACAGAGGAGCCAACGGCAACACCCGCGCCCTATACGCCCGCGCCTACACAGACACCTACCGCAACGCCGCCGCCGGTCTTTCATACGATTGCCGAGGGCCAGAGCTTATTGGCAATTGCTACCCAGTACAATGTCAGCGTAGCCGCGCTGCAAGAAGCAAATGGCATTCTCGACCCGCGCACGCTTCAGATCGGCCAACAGTTGATCATCCCGCGCGAAGAAGCAGCAGCCGAAGATCCCAATGCCACACCGACGCCAACGCCCTTGCCAGTGGCGATTGAAAATCTGCATTTTACCGAGAATACCATCGGGGGGGTGTGGGTCTTGGGCGAGGTACACAACAATGGAGGTGTCGCGCTGGAACAGGTGCGCGTAGGTGTAACGCTGGTGGACGGTGCGGGTGAATCCTTGGCCGAATCCCAAACATTGGTGGCCTTAGATTTGGTCGATCTTGACGAGCGCGCGCCCTTTGCCATTCTTTTTGGTTCAGCCCCGGAAGACTTTGAGCAATACCAGGCATATACCGTCAGTGCTGTGCCTGCCTATGTTGGTAGCTATTACCGCGATTTGAGTGTGGAGGAGGTGCAGATTGAGAGCGAACGCTATGCCTCCTATACCGTTAGCGGGCTGGTACGCAATACCGGACCAGAGGAAGCGGTGAATGTCCAGGTTGTGCTGACTGCCTATGACCCGTTGGATCGGGTGATTGCTGTCCAGCAGATCACACCCGACCACAATGTCGTGCCGCGCGGCGGTACGACAGATTTTACTGCGGTACTTGCCCCTGTGGGGGGGCCAGTCGAGCGCATCCAAGCCGAAGCGCAAGGACGCCGCACTTCGAGCCAGTAGTACATTATTTCATCAACATTTCATCAACCGTAGGTCTGGTCACGCACTGTCGCTTGTGGTCATGCTATCTTGAGTGACGGTATCTCTTATCAACTTTTTTATTTTTGTTCTTGTAGGGTGATCTATGAACCGAAGATCGTTTCTCACCTTGGCGTTGGCAGCGTCCGCACTAGGAATAGCTGGATGTGGGCAAAAATCTGAGGCAGCGGAAGTAGCCCCTACGACACCAGCGGCAGTAACTCATTTTCCTGCGGCCCCCATTTCCTCTAGGCCGCAACCCGTGATTGGGTCGGTAGGGCACTTGCCCACCCGGCTAGAGATTCCCGCCATTGATTTGGATATTCCCGTGGTGGAATTGGGTTGGAGTCAAACGAAAAACCGCGCCGGACAGATCTTTAGCGAGTGGGATGTAGCTGCCTATGCTGCGGGGTGGCATATCAACAGCGCGCTGCCTGGCGAACCGGGCAACATTGTCATGAGTGGTCACAACAACATCTTGGGGGCAGTCTTCCGCGAGCTAGATCAACTGAAGCAAGGGGATGAGATCACGGTATGGGCGAACGGTCGTCCCTATCTCTATACCGTGGATCAAGTAGTGGTAGTCCCCGACAAGAATCAATCTGAGGCGCAGCGTATTGAAAATGGGCGTTGGATTGGCCCCTTTGAGGACGACCGCTTGACGCTGGTGAGTTGCTGGCCGCGCAACAACAATACCCACCGCATTGTCGTCGTTGCTCGACCCCAACTTTCAGCCCAAACTACTCGTTAGTCTGCCCGCTAGCCTGCACAGATTATGCAAACCGGAAGCCTGAACCTCCGGTCATTTGTCGCGTGTGCCGCGACTCCACCCCAAAAGTTAGATGCGTGCCTACGCAATGAAGTATAATCCTCTTGATTACAATCTTGATTACAAGCTCTATTACAAATTGTGATATGACCATGTTTTTTAATTCTTGCTGCTCCATCCCAGCACCCATTCTGCCGCCGACGCGCGGTGCAGAAGATCATGCACAGCCATGAACCCTGAATCTGTCGCTTATAAACGTATTGTTGTCAAACTCGGTACGAGTGTACTCACAGGTGGCGCGCGCCATCTTGACCGTGCGCGCATGGTCGAACTCGTCCGCCAGTGTGCCGAGCTCTATCACAAGGGCCACGATATTATCATCTGTAGCTCTGGCGCTGTAGCGGCAGGACGTGCCCATTTGGGCTTCCCCAAAGTGCCGCCAACCATCGTCAGCAAGCAATTGTTTGCGGCTGTGGGACAGACGCGTATCATGCTGATGTGGGAACACTTCTTTGATATTTATGGCATCCACGTCGGTCAAATCTTGCTTACCCGTGCCGATGTGGAAAATCGCCAGCGCTATCTCAATGCGCGCGACACCTTTTCGGCATTGCTAGAACATCGTGTTGTGCCTGTTGTCAATGAAAACGATGCAGTGGCGACTGAGGAGATCAAGGTCGGAGACAATGACAATCTCTCGGCGCTCGTTGCCACCCTATGTGGTGCCGACTTACTTTTGATTCTTACCGACCAGCCAGGACTCTTTACCGCCGACCCGCGCGTGGACCCTGCTGCTCAACTGATCCCGGAAGTGCATCGCATTGACGAAGTGTTGCGCGCGCAAGCAGGAGGCACAAGCACAGGGTTGGGCGTGGGTGGTATGGTTACCAAGCTCTCCGCCGCCAATGTAGCGCGCCATGCTGGCATAGATGTGGTTATCGCTGCGGGCAAGGAGCCTAATGTCATCTTGCGTGCCGCACAGGGAGAAGCCGTGGGGACGCGCTTTGTGGCACTAGAGTCACGCCCTGAAAACCGCAAGCGTTGGATTTTGGCGGGCCCCAAACCTGTTGGGCTTGTCATGATTGACGATGGGGCTGTCCGTGCGCTTTGTGAGCGGGGACGGAGTTTGCTCCCGGCGGGGATTGTTGCCGTGGAAGGGAGGTTTGAGCGTGGCGACACTGTGACCATTGTTGACCAGCAGCGGCGCGAACTGGCTCGCGGGCTGACGGCTTACGGCAGCAACGACCTGCGCCAAATCGCAGGCGCAAAATCCCACGAAATCAACGAACGCCTCGGCTATACCTATGGCGAAGAGGCAATTCACCGCAATAATCTAGTCATTTTGGTGGATTAGTCGCGTGCCACCTATACTCCGCATCGAAAACCTACACCATAACTTTATATCCTCCACTGGCGAAGTGATCCCCGCACTGCGTGGGGTAAATCTGAGCATAGAGCAAGGGGAGTACGTAGCGATCTTGGGTCATAACGGATCGGGCAAGTCTACCCTCGCCAAGCATCTCAATGCGCTCTTACTACCTACTGAGGGAGATGTCTGGGTCAAAGAGTGGAACACGCGCGACGCAGCCCAACACCGCGCCATCCGCACTACGGTCGGCATGGTCTTTCAGACACCCGATAACCAGATTGTTGCCACCATTGTTGAAGAAGATGTAGCATTTGGTCCCGAAAATCTGGGCATACCGCGTGCCGAGATGCAGCGCCGGGTAGATTGGGCGTTGGAACAGGTGGACATGCTGCCTTATCGCCACCGCGCTCCCCATCTGCTCTCTGGCGGCCAAAAACAGCGCGTTTGTATTGCCGGGGTGTTGGCGATGCAACCCCAAGTACTCGTGCTGGACGAGTCAACCGCCATGCTCGATCCGTTAGGCCGCCAGGAAGTGCTTGATGTAGCGCGCCGCCTCAACCGCGAGCAAGGTGTCACGGTGATTGCCATCACCCACTTTATGCGCGAGGCAGTAGAGGCCGACCGCATTGTGGTTATGGCAGAGGGGCAGATTGCGCTAGAAGGAACACCACGTGAGCTATTTCGCCAGGGCGAGCAGTTGCGCACGCTACAACTCGATGTGCCGCCCATCACGGAGTTAGCGCAGCGAATTCATGCCCATGTCCCTGCCTTTCCGCCCGATTTGTTGACGGTGGAAGAAATGGTAACGGCCTTTCGCGCTGTACGTGCAAGCGATAGGACTGCGCCCGCCAAATCCTCGCCGGTCATGCCTTTGCCAGCTACACCCGCCGTCACGGAGACCGCCACCGCACTCCCTCTAATCCGCGTTGAGCATCTTGTCCACAACTATATGCGCGGCACCCCCCTAGAGGTACGTGCGCTTCACGATGTAAACCTGACCGTCTACCCTGGCGAGATCGTAGGCATTTTGGGGCATACAGGATCAGGCAAATCTACGGTCATCCAACATTTGAACGGCCTTCTGCGCGCTGACGGTGGGCGAGTTGAGGTCTTTGGGCAAGATTTAGCTGATCCTAAAGTGAATATCCGCACGGTGCGACGCCAAGTGGGATTGGTTTTTCAATTTCCTGAAGCGCAACTATTCGAGCGTTTCGTCGGTGATGATATCGCCTTTGGGCCGCGCAACTTGGGGTTGAGCCGGGAAGAAATCCGCGAGCGTGTGCGCCGCGCCATGAGCGCGGTCGGATTGGACTTTGACGAATTCAAGGATCGCCAAACCTTTAGTCTGAGTGGCGGAGAACGGCGGCGGGTAGCATTGGCAGGTGTGCTGGCATTGGAGCCGCGTATCCTCATTCTAGACGAACCCACAGCCGGACTCGACCCAGCGGCACGCCGCCAATTGCTTGATTATATCTTGGCGCTCCACCGCAACGGTATTAGCCTGGTGATGATCTCGCACAACATGGAGGAGCTGGCGTCAATCTGCCAGCGGCTGGTGGTGATTGCCGCGGGGCGTACGGTGATGGAGGGAGCACCCAGCACCATCTTTGCCGACAGCGCGCCGCTGCGCGCGTTGGGACTCGACGTGCCTGTGCCTACGGCACTGCTCGAAGCGTTGACCCGTGCCGGACTTGTTCCCCCTACACCACCTGTCTATACAGTCGAACAGGCGGCTGCGTTTTTGACGAAGATGCTGGAGCCCCAGGCGCAAACCAATGTATAACTTTGAACTGTTACGCAACGTTACCATCGGCCAATATATCCCTACTGGCTCGGTGATCCATCGTCTTGACCCCCGCACCAAGATTGTCGCCGTGACTCTCCTTACCCTTGCGATCTCCTTTAACCGATCTCTGATCGCCAATCTGCTTTTCGTCGTCGTAGTTTTGGGGATAACGTTGCTATCACGTATCCAGGTGGGATATATCTTGCGCGGCTTTCTTTTGGGGCTGCCTGCGCTTGTCGTCGTTTTCATCATGCAGTTTCTGTTTCAGGGCTGGGTAGAACCAGCAGGACAGGTCTATTTCGAGTGGGGCTGGCTGCGCGTCACCCGCTATAGCCTCCAGCTAATCGGCATCAGCCTGATTCGCATTACCTCATTTATCTTTCTCACCAGCTTGATCACCATGACCTCTACCACAACCGAGCTTACCCACGGTGTGGAGCGGCTGTTGGCTCCCTTCCGGCGCTTTGGCCTCCCCTCCCACGAGTTGGCACTGATCCTTACGATTGCGCTGCGCTTTGTGCCAACTTTGGCGGAAGAAGTAGAGCGCATCATCAAGGCACAACTCAGCCGGGGTGCGGATATTGGCGGGCGCTTCTGGCGACCCGACAAAACGGCGCGTGCGCTCTTACCACTGATAGTGCCCTTATTCCTGGGGGCTTTCCGTCGTGCAGAGGAGTTGGTGCTGGCAATGGAAGCACGCGGCTATGTAAGTGGTGACGGGCGCACCAACTATATCGAACTTCACGCCCGCCTGATTGATTATGTGGTTTTGGTCGTCGTGCTGCTCTTGGCGGCGCTGTTGATCTGGTCGCCCTTTCCTGCGCTGCGCGACGTACTGGCCCAAATCGGCATTACAGGACTCTAGTCATGCCACGCTTTCCTATCGAACTTGCCCCAGTCTTTGTACCCATGACCCACGCCGATCTGCCTGCCGTAGAGAAAATGGAACAGGTTTCCTTTCCAACTCCCTGGTCAATGGAGACCTATGAGCGCGAACTTGTCACCCGTAACAGCTCCTATTGGGTGGTTCGCCCCACGGTGAGAGGACCTGATATACCGCGTCTCTTGGCCTATGCAGGGATGTGGCTGTTGGGTGATGATGCCCACATCACGACAATCGCCACGCACCCGGATTGGCGACAGCGCCATATTGGTGAATGGCTCTTGTTGCACATGGCAGGGGAGGCACGCAGCCACGGGGTCAGCGCGCTAACCCTAGAGGTACGCATACACAACTACCCTGCATTGGCGCTCTATGACAAGCTTGGCTTTGTGGCCGTAGGACTGCGCCGCGGCTACTATCAAGACACAGGCGAGGATGCGCGCCTGCTCACCCTTTTCGCCATCGATCACCCTGCGGTTTGGGCCAAGCTCCAGGCACGAATTGAGGAGATTGAGGCTGGAACGTAAGTTATCTCAAGTTCCTACGCGCTTCCGCAATTCCCTATTCAAATGCCAAGGGATTGAAATCCGTATCAACATCATATGAGTCAACACCCTCTATGCGCTTGAGCCTGTTGACCACAAGATAGGTGAGCGGGGTAGCGGCGGCTTCATAGAGTGACTTGAAGAGCCACTGGCTGAGCACAGCAGAAACAAGTGCAGGCGCAGCCATCTGCCCACTAAAAGCAATGCTGATAAAGATAAGGGAGTCGAGACCTTGGCCGACTACGGTCGAGCCGATGGTGCGCGCCCAGAGGTGATGACCTTGCGTCCAGATCTTCATTTTCGCCAAGATGGTGCTGTTGGCGAACTCGCCAATCAGATAGGCAAGAAAGCTGGCAAGTAGCAGGCGCGGGGTAAAGCCCAGGATTGTATCGTAGGCTTCTTGGCCTTGCCAAAAGGCTGGCGACGGCAGCAATCCTGTGAGCCAGATAGCTAACACGGCAAGCAAGTTACCTGTGAATCCTAGCCAGATTGCGCGACGAGCAGAGCGATAGCCATATACCTCGGTGAGGATGTCGCCCAGGATATAGCTAATGGGGAAAATGACTACCCCCGCGGGCAGGATCAACGGGCCGATGACAATCAACTTGACAGAGATGATGTTGGCCGTTAGGAGTGAGGCCACAAAGAGTGCCACGGCTACATCATAGTAGCGCCAACCAGACCGCGTGAAGGGAAGTGAGTGATTCATGCGTGGGTCGCCCCCTGCCCTTGCCCCTGCTTGTCGGGCAGCTCGGCGATGGCTTCTGTCACGATGCCACCGCGTACGTTCTGCAGAATTGTGACCCGGCACCAGTGAGGCTCGGTGACAGCAAAGATATCCTCTGCGATTTGAGCCGCTAAGGCTTCGCAGAAGGCATGTTCGTCTCGATAGCTCCACAGGTAAAGCTTGAGGCTCTTGGACTCAATACACTTCTGGTTGGGTTGGTATTCAATTTTGATGGTATTGAAATCGGGTTGGTGTGTGACCGGGCAGAAGGTCGTCAACTCATCACTGGTGAAGGTTACCCGCGTCACATGCTTGGGTGCGGGAAAGCTCTCCAATGAGCGCGAAGGGGCAGTGACCGGATGGCCGAGGGCTTCGAATTTCATAAGGATATCCTTTGTTTTGGTAGGGCGGGAACTGCGACCGCCTCAGTTTTGGTAAGCCGGGTAATCTGAGACCGGCACGTCTATACTACCTGATTTTCCCTCCTTTTTTCAACTTCTGTCGGCCCCACCGTGAGATACAACCAACCCAAGGTGCGTGAGTGATAGGATTGACAGCAGACTATTGACAGAAGGGAGTACGATAGAGCTATCCATGGATTCACGCGGATTATGGTGTGCTGATGGCAGTAAGTTACCAAACTGGCCGGGGCTGTATGGATTCGTATCTTTTAGCAACCAAACTGCGCGTTCCGCCACAACCCTATCGTGCAGTACAACGCCCCCGGCTCGCTGACACCCTCGAACGCGAGATCCCTCACTACAAACTGATCTGGATCTCGGCTCCAGCCGGTTATGGCAAGACCACGCTCCTTTCGCAATGGGCGCAGCGCAGCCATTTCCCTGTGGTCTGGCTATCTGCCAGCGAGGAGGATAACGACCTTACCCACTTCTTCCGCTACCTCCTGGCAGGATGGGAGGAGATTCAGCCCGGCATCAGAGATAGCCAGCTGGGTCTGATTTTGGGTGCAATGGAGCCAGAGAATGAAGCCATCTTAACTGCGTTTATCAATGTCGCCAACGACTGTCCTGATCACATCGTGTTTGTCGTTGACGATTTTCACCTGATTGAAGAACCATCCATCCACCAGGCGCTCACCTTTCTGCTCGATCATCTGCCGCCAACGCTCCACTTTGTATTGACTGGTCGTGCCGAGCCACCACTGCCTCTTGCTCGCTACCGCGCACACCATGAATTGTTGGAATTTGGCGTAGAGGATCTTCACTTTGTGGTGGAGGAGACCGAAGAGTTCTTAAATGATTTAATGGGGCTGAATCTTACCCGTGACGAGATAGTTCCTCTACAGGCACAACTAGAAGGCTGGATCGCGGGTCTACAGTTGGTCTCCCTAACGCTCCAACGCCGCCGCGAGAGTGTCGACAAGTTACTCATCAGTGGACGCCATCGCTTCATTGCGGATTATCTCAATCAAGATGTGATTGCCTATCTGCCAGAAAAGACCAAGCACTTTCTACTCCAAACTAGCATTCTAGATCAGCTTTGCGGCTCGTTGTGCGATGCTGTCACCAGGGGAGATGATGGTCAAGAAATGCTCGAACGACTGGAACGGGCGAATCTATTCCTTGTGCCACTGGACGACAGCCGCAGATGGTTTCGCTATCACAGGCTCTTTGCCGACTTTCTCCATGAAGAGCTAAACCGCCATTTCCCTGCTGAAGTTGCCAACCTACACCGACAGGCAGCCCGCTGGTACCTGACGCATGACCTCCCCGAACAGGCACTCCATCATGCAGTGGCAGGTGGTGATGCTGAACTTGTCAGGCAACTTGCCGAGCAGTATTTTGAAATCAAGTTATTAAGCGGCGAGTTCAACACGCTCAGACGCTGGCTCGAATCGATCCCAAAAAAATTCTATACAGCCTATCCATTGATCGGCCTTATTCGTGCCGGTACCTTTCTTTTTACTGGCGAGATGGATGCTGGTGTTCGCTGTATCAATGAAGTCGAACAGGAGCTAGTATCGACAAAAGGAGAAGACAAACTGTGGACACTGGCAAGAGTAGCCGCAGTTCGCTGCACAGTCGCATGTTTCGCTAACAACATACCGCAGGCAGAGAGCTATGCTCACCAGGCACTTCAGGATTTACCAGATGAGGATCACTCCTTTCGCGCCATCATTTATCATGCGCTAGGGGACACTTACCGCCGCAATGGGCGTTGGCAGGAAGCGAGAGAATACTATTCCAAAGTGCTTGAACTTGTCCATGCACCTGCATTTCGGATTCGTTCGGCACATGTGTTTGGTGCCTTAGCTGATCTCGCATTGCGGCAAGGCAGGTTGCGCGAGTCTGCTGCATACTGGCGACAAGCCCTGGCAGTTATTCAGGAACCTGAGAACTGGGGCAGTTTCCCACTGCCTTTAACCGGCTGGGTCTATATCCGAATGGGCGAGATTCTGTATGAGTGGAACGAGTTGCCAGAAGCCAGTGAGCACCTGTCCCAAGGGCTGGAACGAGCGGAATTGGGTGGTGACGTGCTGGCAATGATTGCTGGTTATGTCATTACAGGGCGTCTGAAGTTTACGGCGGGCGAGATCGATGCGGCGGCTGAGTATCTAGAGCGAGCACGTCCTCTGGTCGAGAACTCTCCGTTCGTAGATTGGAGTGGTCACTTTGGACGCCTGCAACTCGAATGCTGGCTGGCGCAGGAGAGGCTTCGGGCTGCTGTGGAGTGGGCCGATGAACTACTGCGGGGCGGCGCACACGAAGGCCAGCAAGAAAGCGAAGTGGCGCAGATGGCAATGGCTCGCGTGCTGATCGTCAAGGGTGATGCGCTATCCATTGAACGTGAGCTAGCGCTGCTTGAGCGATTACTCCACTCGGCGGAAGCAGAGGGCCGGGTGAGCATCCATATCGAGGCACTGGCGCTTCAATCGCTAGCCCAGTGGAGACACGGAGAACAGGCGAGAGCGATGACCTCGCTAGAACGCGCCTTGCGGATCGCTGAACCCGAAGGCTATGTACGTCTCTTTGCTGATCTGGGTCTTCCCCTAGCACGGCTATTACAAGAAGCTCGTTCGCGCGCGGTCATGCCGGATTATGTCGGAAAGCTACTGGCCGCGATTGGGGGTGAACTCTCCTTCTCGATACCTACAGCGACAGCCCTACCGGAGCCACTCTCCGCACGCGAACAAGAAGTCCTGCAACTGCTCGCTGCCGGGCTGACAAACCGTGAGATTGCCGAGCAATTGGTCATCTCCGCGGAGACTGTGAAAAAGCACGTTGGCAACCTATGCGACAAGTTGGGCGTTAGCAACCGCACCCAGGCCGTGACCAGAGCCAGAGAACTGGACTTGTTGGGCTAACGGCCTTCCCGGCCACCTCTCCCCAATACCTCT
>CAMPHP010000026.1 GCA_946885925.1 uncultured Litorilinea sp. | reverse complement strand
CCCAAACCCCCTACACTCCCTTGGGAGGATCGGTCTAAACTGTCTACCATTACGGATGAAGCCGGTCCATCGTCTGCATTATTAGTCCGTGATGTTGAGGATGCTGATTTTGAGGAACGGGTCGTCCGCAGTGACCGTTTGGTCGTGGTAGACTTCTGGGCAGAGTGGTGCCAGCCCTGTACGATCATGTCGGCCTACACAGAATGGTTGGTGCGTGATTATGGCGAGCAGCTATTGGTGGTGGCGTTGGATGTAGATGAGAACCCGGTCACTCCAGCCGCCTATGACATCATGGGGTTACCGACCCTGCTCTTTATGCACGGCGGGGTGGAGGTAGATCGCCAAGTTGGGTTGTTGACGTATGAAGAACTCCAGGCCAAAGTCACGACATTGTTGGCAAGTGCCGCATAGCTCGTAGAGAGCCCTACGGGGTGACAAAGCAGGGTGTCGCCAAGGATAGCAACTTGGATTAATTTAGCCATAATAAGATTAGTGAGTCATAGAAAGCGACGCGGAGTAGATTTCCATGCGAATGTCCAATCTTTTTTTCCAGACGCTGCGCGAAGCCCCGGCAGAGGCCGAGATCACCAGCCACCAGTTGATGCTGCGCGCTAGTCTGATCCAGCCGCTTGCCGCTGGGATTTTTGATATTTTGCCCCTAGGGCAGCGAGTAAAGCAAAAGATCGAAAATATCATGCGCGATGAGATGGATGGCATCGGCGGGCAGGAGGTGTCATTGCCTATCGTGCAGCCAGCCGAGATATGGCAGCGCAGCGGGCGTTGGTATCAGATTGGCGATGATATGGCGCGGTTCAAGGATCGCAATGGTCGCGACTATAGTTTGGGCATGACCCATGAGGAGGTTATGGCGGATTTAGCCAGCCGCGTCGTGAGAAGTTACCGGCAGTTGCCCTTTATCCTCTATCAAATCCAGACGAAATTCCGTGACGAACCGCGTCCGCGTGCAGGCGCAATCCGCGTGCGTGAGTTTACCATGAAGGATGCCTATTCGTTTGACCGCGATTTTGAGGGGCTGGATCGAGTCTACCCAAAGTTCTATCAAGCCTATTTCAATATCTTTCGCCGTTGTGGGCTGGATGTGATTGCGGTGGAGAGCGACACGGGCATGATGGGGGGAACGATGGCCCATGAATTTATGGTGCTGACCTCTGTTGGTGAGGATACGTTGCTTATCTGTGATGCCTGTGGCTACAGTGCTAACCGCCAGATTGCGCTCTTCCGCAAACCCACACCACCAGCGAGTGCCCCGGCTCCATTGACCGAGGTGTACACGCCCAATGTCACGACCATTGCCGCATTGGCAGACTTTTTGCAGATTGACCAATCCGAGACAGCCAAGGCGGTCTTTATGGTGGCGGAGATCGAGGAGACCGCGGAGAAGAGCTATGAGAAATTTGTCTTTGCCGTCGTGCGCGGTGACATGGAACTGAACGAGACAAAGCTCTCCAACGCGATTAAAGCCAAGCGGCTGCGTCCTGCTACCAGCGAAGAAATTCGCAGTATCGGCGCAGAGCCGGGCTATGGCTCGCCGCTGGGCATTGACCGCAGCAAAGTCTTATTGGTGGTAGATGACTTAGTTGCCGAAAGCCCCAATTTGGTGGCAGGGGCGAACCGTGTTGATTATCATATGCTCAACGTAAACTATGGCCGCGATTACACCGCCGATGTGGTTCAAGACATTGTGGCCGCAAGCGATGGCTATCCGTGTCCTGTATGTGGCAGTCCGCTACGCACTGTGCGCGGGGTGGAAGTGGGCAATATCTTTAAGTTGGGCACAAAGTATAGCGAAGCAATGGGTGCATTCTTTTTGGATGAGAATGGCGAAAGCAAGCCGATTGTGATGGGTTGCTATGGCATCGGCTCCGAGCGGATGATGGCTTGTATTATTGAGCACCACCATGATGACCAGGGCATTAAGTGGCCCATTACCATTGCTCCCTATCAGGTTATGTTGGTGGGGCTGGGCACAGACAAGACACCGGAGGTAGTTGAGGCTGCGGAACGCATCTACGTTGACCTCAAAGCATTGGGCATTGAGGTTCTCTATGACGACCGCGATGAGCGTGCGGGTGTGAAGTTCAATGATGCCGATCTCTTGGGCATTCCGTTGCGTTTGACCGTTGGTGGCAAGGGGCTAAAGAGTGGTGCGTTGGAACTGAAGCTACGCCGCAGTGGAGAATTGCGCGAAATTCCGGTGGAAGGTGTGGCACAGGCTGTCAAGGCCATCATTGACGATGAGATTGAAGCCATTCGTGCAACGCTCAAGCCAGAATTCCTGGCATAGGCGGCATAGTGGATACTGAAGTGGAGACTATAGTAGATATAGCGGGAAGTATTGCGCCCAACTATCCGTATTACAATACGGTTGACCAGATTTACCATGCCGAATGGTCTACGCCCAAGTTAGCGCGCCTGGTGCACTTGCGCCAGGCGATCCAGGCGCTATGGCCCCAGGGCCATCCCACCCGGCTGATTCACGTAGCGGGGACCGCAGGCAAAGGCTCCACCTGCCGCATGTTGGAAACGAGCCTGGGTGCAGTGGGGCGCAGTGGGGCTTATATGGGGCCGCATCTCTTTGACTATCGCGAGCGATTTAGCATTGATGGAGAGTTTGTGAGCCAAGAGGCGATCCAGGAACTCTGGCAGCAACGTGTCCAGCCCTTTTGTGTACAGCGGGCTGTGGACAACCCCCAGCTTGTTTCTTCGTTTCATGAAGTGTCTATTCTGATGGCGCTGGCGATCTTTTAGCGGTATGTGGTTAGGTGGGCTGCCATTGAGGCTGGTGTGGGCGGGCGCTATGACCAGACACGCGCGTTGAATGTAGAAGCGACCGTGCTGACCAATGTCGGAAGTGATCACGCCCATATGCTGGGGCCGACCCTCTGGCAACGAGTGTTGGATAAGGCAGGGATCGCGCGCCCAGGTGTTCCATTCTTTACGACCGAGCGTGACCCGCAAAGCCTTGAGATCATCGCCGCGGTCTGCCGGGATGTAGGTGCGCCGTTGATCGTCGTGGGTGAGGAGGATGTGACCGCGTTTCGGCTACAACTGGAATCACCCGACCATGCGCCCCTGCCGGATCAAGCTCTGCTCACCGCAGCCCACCAACAATGGAACGGTGCGCTGGTTCTGGCGACAGCCAAATATCTCTGTCCCACATTAGATACAGAGGTGATTGTTGAACGCCTGCGTGGCACACAATTGTTGGGGCGCTTTTGGCGAGTGGAAGAGGGGATCTACGCTGACATTGCCCACAATGTAGAGAAGATGCAGGTGTTAATGGCGGAGGTAGAGGCTAAGTTTCCGGACAAGGGCAAAATTCTGGTGGTAGGTATATCTGGGCAGAGGTTGGCGGGCGAGCTTTTTGCTTCGCTGGCTGGGATTGCCAAGGCGGTCATTGTCACTGCTGCCTCCTACAAGGGGCAAGACCCTAGCACAGTACGCGCATCCATCGAGTCAATGACCGGGGATATTCCGACATTGGCGATCTCTGACCCGCGTGAGGCATTGCAAGTCGCTAAGTCGATGCGTGGCGAGCAGGATATTATTCTGCTTACGGGTTCGACCTATATGATCGAGCAAATGCTCAACCCAGACCCTTATCTACGCCACTTGCACGCCACCTTTGGCTGGCGCAATCGTGGGGCAGGGGGAAGCGGCCCAGCGATTTAGGAACCTGCCGGGGGATTCCTCGTCGCAGACCGCGCCCTTTGGGCACCCGCCCCGCGGGGCGCGGCATGACATAGTGAAGCTGTTCCGGCTACATAGTAAGAGGGAACCAAAGTGTCTGATCTGCAACATCTTTTAGACGAGCCAGAGGAAGAACTGCCACCTGACCATCGCAGCGGTTTTGTGGCGGTAATTGGGCGGCCCAATGTGGGCAAGTCTACGTTGCTTAATCGTATTTTGGGGCAGAAGATCGCCATTACAAGCCCCAAGCCACAGACAACGCGCGACCAAGTTCTTGGCATTGTGACCCTGGAAGACGCGCAAATTCTCTTTCTTGATACGCCTGGCATTCACAAGCCCCAACACCTGTTGGGCGAGCATATGGTCACAGTGGCAACAGAGACCATTGATGACGCCGATGTGGTCTTGTGGTTGGTGGATATCAATACGCCACCCACAGAGGAAGACCAAAATATTGCTGAGTTGCTGGTCAAGCTCGCTCGGCGAGGTAAGCAGAAACTTGCGCCGCTGGTGTTGGGACTAAATAAGCTCGACCAGCCAGACGAGGCATTGGTCGAGCAGCGTACCGCTGAGTATACAGCGTTGATTGGCGATATTCAGATGGAAACGCTGAGCCTGAGCGGGCTGACTGGAACGGGCGTGGACGAACTGCTGGATACGTTGCGCGACCTGCTGCCAGTAGGCCCTCGCTACTACCCTGCCGACCAAGTTACGGATTTGCAGACGCGCTTTATCGTGGCGGAACTGATCCGTGAGCAAGCACTGCATCTGCTATCTCAGGAACTTCCCCATAGCTTGGCGGTGGTGGTCGATGAGTTTACGCCGCGTGATGAGAACATGACCTATATCTCGGCAGTCATCTATGTGGAGCGCGAGACGCAAAAGCCGATTGTCTTGGGTGAACGTGGGCGGATGATCAAGCGCATTGGTCAGCGCGCGCGTCCTGAGATCGAAGAATTGGTGGGCACAAAGGTCTATTTGGAGTTGTGGGTCAAGGTGTGGGAGAAGTGGCGCAAGAGCGAAAGCAAGTTGCGCCATTTGGGGTATGCCACGCAGTCGCGCAAGTCGTGATCGGGGAGACCTTCCTCGGAGCCACCCAGGGGGGCCGGCTCCAAGGAAGGTGTTCATGAAAAGGTGCCAAAAGGCTATTGCTTTTCGCCGTTAAGCACAGGAGTTGCTGCTGCAACAGGCTTTGCTGGTGGTGCTGTCATCTTTGGCGCGCTCTTGATTCTGCGGTCATCAATATCACCCTCGTAGGACAATGCCTCCTGGCCGCGTTCGCCGGTACGAATCCGCACCACATCTTGAACCGGATAGACGAAGATCAACCCGTCACCTGTCTCGCCAGTGCGTGCTGCATCGCAGATGGTGTCAATGGTTTTGTCCACGTTGTGGTCACTCAGCACAATGTTAAGCTGGATTTTGGTGAGCATATCAACCCTGTAGGAGCCAGTACGGCCTGCTAGCTCGATTCCACCTTGGCGTCCATGCCCGCGTACCTCAAAGACATTCATGCCTACGATGCCGAGTTCGCGCAGCGCTTCCTTGACATCGTTGAGTCTTTCTTCCCGAATAATCGCTTCGATCTTCGTAGTCATAGTCGTTAATTATCTCCCCTCTTCTGTCTCAATAGGGTATTCTCAATAGGGTGTCTCAATAGAGCGTCCCGGTAAGGCGGCTGATTGGCTTAGGTGTAGGCGCGCTCGCCATGTGCGCTGATGTCGAGGCCGACTTCTTCTTCCTGGGGTGAGACACTTAAACCAAAGATCGCATCCAGGATTTTTGCCAGAATAAAGGTGACGACAAAGGCAAAGGCGGCAGCGGCTACGGTTGCGATGAGTTGGATGACCAACTGGTTCGGGTTGCCGTAAAATAGCCCGTCGAAGCCAAGCTCATTGACAGTGGTCGTTGCAAATAAGCCAGTCGCCAATGCACCCCACACACCCGCCATGCCATGACAGGCCCAAACATCGAGTGACTCATCCAACTGGCGGCTGTGGACGAACTTGATAGCGTAGTAGCTGATGGGCGCTGCAACCGCGCCGATGAGCATGGCTGACAGGGGTGTAACAAAACCAGAGGCAGGTGTAATTGCGACCAGCCCCACCACTGCACCCGTCACAATGCCCAAGACACTGGGCTTCTTGTCATTCCATGCAAGAAACATCCAGACGATAGCGGCAGCAGCGGCAGCCGTATTGGTGTTGACCAGAGCGGCAACGGCAAGCCCATTGGCAGCCAATGCACTGCCAGCATTAAAGCCAAACCAACCTACCCAGAGAAGGCCCGCGCCCAACACCGTGAAGGGAATGTTATGGGCTTCAATGGCGACGGAGCCATAGCCGCGTCGCGAGCGGATCGCCATGGCAAAGGCCAGCGCCGAAAAGCCAGCCGCAATATGCACCACCGTACCACCCGCAAAATCAAGCGCACCCGACTCACGCAATAGACCACCGACAGCCCAAACTGAGTGAGCCAAGGGATCATAGACCAGTGTTGCCCACAAGAGTGCAAAGACCAGATATGCCTTGAAATTCACCCGCTCGACAAACGCACCAGTAATCAGTGCTGGTGTGATGACCGCGAAGGTCATTTGAAAGGCGGCAAAGGCCAAACCCGGAATGGTGGTCGAGTAGTCTGCATTGGGTGCAGCACCGATGCCGTTGAGACCCAGGTGGTCCAGCGCGCCAATCAGCCCGCCAATGGAAGGCCCAAAGGCTAGGGTGTAGCCAATCAGAACCCATTGCAGGCTAATCAGCCCCATCGTGATAAAACTGAGATTGAGTGTTGAGAGAATATTCTTTTTACGGACCATGCCGCCATAGAAGAAGGCAAGCGCTGGTGTCATCATCGTGACTAGCCCTGTGGCGATCAATACCCAGGCTGTGTCTCCTGCATTTAGGGTTTCCATCTTATTGCTACCTCGTTTGTAGAAATAATGTTGCTCTCAAGGGGGATAAAGTGTCTGTGGATTCTGCACATGAATGCTGTAAAGAAGGATTCTCTGCCTCCTTGTGACTGGACTGCCGATCAAGCTTCCTAGCCTAGAGACATAGGGCCAGGAGCTACTTCCTTAACAAGAATTTCGAATTCGCGCTACTGTAATGCCTACTATAATGATTTCTAAACCTCTACTCATCGTGCATAATGCACAAAATTGGACACCTGTTTTTGGTGATAGATGACGAGATGGTATGTGGGAGGCTCGGGGGCTGCATTGATTGCTTAAAGCTTGCTCCATGGTGCACAGTTCACTATCATCCAAGTCCACACCCTGAATGCTTTGTATCACACTTCTAGAGTGTGATATGATCAATGGTGCGTTTTTGGTTTTTGTCTCTGGGCTTTGTTCTTTTGGTTTCCTATTAATCTATCTATGAACCCGCGTACATTACGAGTTCTTGAATATGACAAAATTCTGGCACGCGTCGCCGGGTTTTGCGCGTTTAGCGGTGGCGAAGAGTTGGCGCTATCGCTGTTACCCAGCGACGACCTATTAACGGCACAAGAGTGGCTGGCTCAGACGAGCGAGGCGTACAAACTGCTGGATCAGAAGACTGACATCAGCTTTGGTGGTGTCCATGATGCGCGGCCTTTGTTGGATCGTGCTGAACGCCGCGCCATGCTGCTGGCCCAAGAATTGCTGGATATTCGCAATACACTGGTGCGAGCGCGCCAGCTTCATAACACGTTAACCAGGCTTGAAAACAGCTTTCCCCACTTGGCAGAAATTGCCGCCAACATTGAACCGTGCAGCCATGTAATTGCTGAGATTGGGCGCTGCATCAACGAGCGGGGTGAAGTGGTTGATGGCGCGAGTGAGGCGTTGGCCCGCATTCGCGGCGAGCTACGCGTCGCACAGGAGCGGCTGCTGAGTACGTTGGACCGCATTATTCACAGCGGCGATATTCGTCCCTATCTGCAAGATGCGCTTGTTACCCAACGTCAGGGACGCTATGTCATCCCTGTGCGTGCCGAGCATAAAGGCAATGTGGCGGGGATTGTCCATGATCAATCTGCCAGTGGGGCGACGCTCTTTATCGAGCCTTTGCGCGTGGTGCAACAGAACAATGCCGTGCGCGAGTTGGAGTTACAAGAAGAGCGCGAAGTTCGCCGTATTCTCACTGAATTGAGCGAATTGGTAGCGGATGAGGCAATCTACATTCGACGCAATGTTGCTATCCTGGCTGAGCTAGACTTTATCTTTGCCAAAGCCAAATATGCCTATACGTTGGAAGCTTCCGCGCCGGAACTCGTTCCCATGCAGCCAGCCAAGACACCCATCCCCAGCTCGGTGTCGGATGACGAGGATAGCCAGCCTGTCTATCACCCTGGCTCGGTAATCGATTTGCGACGGGCGCGCCATCCCTTGCTTGACCAAGATACTGTTGTGCCGATTGACATCCATTTGGATGACGAGACCTATATCATCGTTATTACTGGCCCCAACACAGGTGGCAAGACAGTCACACTCAAGACGGTTGGGCTGTTGACGCTGATGGCTCAGGCGGGCATGATGATCCCGGTAGATCCGGGTAGCAAGCTCAGTGTCTTTGAGGGGGTCTATGCTGATATTGGTGATGAACAGAGCATTGAACAGAATCTGAGTACCTTTAGCAGTCATATGACCAACATTATTGAAATCTTGGAGGAAGCTGACCCTGCCAGCCTGGTACTCTTGGATGAGTTAGGCGCGGGGACTGACCCTGATGAAGGGTCGGCGCTGGCGATGGCGCTCCTGGAGAATTTGCGCGACCGGGGCATTACAACCTTTGCCACTACCCATTACAGCGACCTCAAGCTCTATGCTCACAACACGC
This sequence comes from uncultured Litorilinea sp., assembly GCA_946885925.1. The sequence goes on along the minus strand of CAMPHP010000026.1, from coordinate 4,320 downwards.
CTGGGGTACGCAATGCCTCGGTAGAGTTTGACCTGGAAACACTTAGCCCCACCTATGAGTTGAGCATTGGGCTACCGGGACGCTCCAACGCTTTGATTATTGCCAGCCGGTTAGGGCTGAATCCCGTGATTGTCGAGAAGGCGGAGAGTATTGTGCGGCCCGATGCGCTGCAAGCTGATGCGCTCTTGGATGATATTAAGCGCGCCAAACAGGAATCGCAGCAGGTTGTGGCACGGGCCAAAGAGCGTGAACGCCAAGCCCAACTCGTTGAAGCCGATCTGCGCTATCAACTTGCGAATATTGAGGAAGCGCGGCGCACTGTCATTGCTGAGGCGCGCGCGACCATGCAGAACGAGTTGGATGAAGTGCGCCGAGAAATCGAGGAGACTCGCCGCCAAGTGGCCCGTGCTTCGCAGTTTGGTTCGGGCGTAGGCAGCCATGAACAATTCTTGGCTGAAGCGGAAAAGGAGGTTGCTCGTCGCCAGCGTAATACCGAAACGGTGGACACGAATGTGGTGCGTCCTGCTGGTGATCAAGTGGGTGGCACGATTGAGATAGGCGACCGCGTCTGGGTTCCCACCCTGCAAGCCAGCGGTGAGGTGCTCTCGCTAAACGAGCGTGCAGGCGAGGCCGAGGTGCAGATAGGCAATTTCCGTCTTAAATTGCCTATCAAACGGTTGGAACTACGTCAGAAGGCCGTCAAGGATGAACCACCGCCGCGTGTTAATATTCAAGCTGGGGCCATGATCGATAGCCCTGGTATGGAGTTCGATATGCGCGGCGAGCGAGTGGAAGATGGCCTTGCCAAGCTCGAACGGTATTTGGACAATGCCTATATGGCGCGCCTTCCGTGGGTGCGCATTATTCACGGCAAAGGCACTGGCGTGCTGCGCGATGCAGTACGCAACCTCTTGCGCCAGCATCCAGCCGTAGCAGAGTTCCGCAATGGTGAAACAGGCGAAGGAGGCGATGGTGTGACCGTTGCCAAATTGGTGAGCAGCCATTAACTCGCTCACCCAAGAATAAGAAACTCAGGAAAAACAAAAGATATGTCAGGTTCAACCCTGCCGAAATTGGTGTGTAGCATTGGCATAACTGCTTATAATGAGGAGCAGAATATCGGCCATCTCCTAGAGGCATTGCTCGAACAACATCTCCACCGCGTAGAGATTGCCGAGATCATCATTGTCGCTAGTGCCTGCACCGACCGCACTGTTCCGATTGTAAAGCAGTATATGGCGCGTGACCCGCGGGTGCAGCTGATTGAGCAGCCTAAGCGCGAGGGCAAGACCAGCGCCATCAATCTCTTTCTTGCCGCAGCCCAAAGTGACATTTGCATCTTGGAAAGTGGCGACACCATTCCCAATGAGTATGCCGTGGAGCACTTGGTACGGATGTTTGACGATCCAATGGTGGGGATGGTGGGCGCACAGAAGATGGCAGTCAACACCCCCGAGCATATTGTGGGGTTGTTGAGCCATTTGCGCTTGCGTATGGAACATGAGCTTTGTCTAGAGATTCCGCGCCTGGGCGAGATGATCGCCTTCCGCAAGCTCTTTGATCATATCCCGCCAGAGGTGGCGATGGACGAAGCCTTTGTAGAGGCATTCGTGGTCAAGCGGGGGATGAGCGTGCGCTATGCGCCCGATGCCATTGTCTATAACACCGGGCCAGACAATATCGGTGATTTTGTGCGCCAGCGGCGACGTAACCATGCAGGTCATCTCTATCTCAAGCACAAATACGGCTATGCTGTGAGCAGCATCCAAAACACGCGCGTCATGCGTATCGCCTTCAAAGAGGTGATCGGCGTCTTTAAGCTGCTTTGGGTCTTGTTCTTGCTGGCAGTCATTGAAGCCTGGAGCCGCTTGTTGGGCTGGTATGACTTTGCCAGGGGGGATCGCCATGTGGTGTGGGATATGGCATGGAGCCAAAAGCAGGATGTGCAAGAGGTGCGCCGCGCCCACCAACCGACAAATACAAGCGTTTCTGGCTCCTATGCTACCTCGTCGGCGGCGCGCATTGGCAATGATGTGATGGTAGATGACAGCCGGCCCGCGACCCACGCCTGATCGCCAGGTGGCGCAGGCGGCAGGTCACACCCAATCTGTTATGAAACAATCGCTCTGGAACCTGCTCAAGCTGGCGATTGGCTTGGCACTGCTGGTCTACTTATATACTCTTCTAGAGGATCCCGAACGGCTCTGGCGGCAAATCGTCGAGGCGGATAAGTGGCTACTCTTCACAGGTGCTTGTTGTTATACGGCAGCGGTGGCGTTGGGTGGTTACAAGTGGGGGCTGCTGCTACGGGCTGCGGGCATCCACGTAACGCTTAGACGGCTGCTGACCTATCAATGGGTAGCTGAGTTCTTCAACAACTTTCTCCCCGCACAAGTCGGCGGCGATGTTATGCGTGGCTATGCTCTCGCCAGTGACACGCGGCGTACCGCTGCCGCTGCTGCCAGTGTCCTTATTGACCGCTTTATCGGCCTCATGGTCTTTATGGTTGCCGCTGCGCTGGGCGCTGCTGCCATGTTGATTTGGGGCAGACCGGATGGTGTCCCCTTTACGCCCGAACAGCGTGTTAGCGTCCAACTCATCGCCTTGGGCAGTGGGGGAATCTCGTTGCTGCTATTGAGCATGTTGGTGGCGGTGCTTAGCCGCCGGCTCAAGATGCTGGTGGAGCGGCTGCTTAATCGCTTTTCCTTCTTGCGTTTTGCCATGCCTGTTTGGACCAAGCTGGCGGAAGCCTTTAATGTCTATCGTCACGAATATCGCGCGCTGGCTCTCACTGCCCTGTGCAGCTTGATGATCGTGCTGCTTACCTGTGTCCATATCTGGCGCATTGCTCACGCAATCCAGCCTGATAGCATGTCCATGCTCGAAGTCCTCACCATCAACCCCATCATTGTCTTTGTCGGGTTGGTCTTGCCTCTTTCACCCGGCGGTTTGGGTGTGCGTCAAAGCGCGTTTGCCGCGACCTTTTTGCTGATGGGTGCTGGGGCGGAATTGGGTTTGGCTGTCGGGCTGTTGCAACAGTTTATTGGCTACCTAGTCAGCATCCCTGGCGGCTTCTTCTGGACGCGGGGAAGTTCACGCCGCGCTGCCGCGAGGAATCATCAGGTTCAGCCTACCCCCTCTGATCCATGATCGTGTGTACCCAGTTGCCGGAGGCTAAAGCACTCCGGCAAGAAGGAAAGCCCCAAACTTTGCGTAAGCCTCCAGTCGCAACGTTAACACAATGATGCTAACATAGTAACGTTAACATAATATGGAGCCTTAGTTGATGACCCTCTTTTCCACGCCGCTCTCTTCACACGCTGATACAAGGTTGCTTACTGACGAGGAAGCGCGGGATCTCTATAGTACAGGAGACGCGGCCCACGATTTTGACCATGTGTGGCGTGTAACGACGCTGGCAATCCGCATTGCCCAAGCTGAAGGAGCCGATGTAACAGTGGTACGCTTGGCGGCATTGCTGCATGATGTACCCACAGATGCTTTATCTGAACGTGCTTTATCCGCACATGATAACGCCAGCGTGGAAACAGCGCAGGCTGGGGCAGATACTCATCGCCGCCGCCAAGCCCATCATCTGGCCGCGGCTGATTATGCGCGTGCGCTGCTTGTTGCGCGTGGTCTGGGAACTGAACAAGTGGCGAATGTCGTTCATTGTATTGAGGCACATCGCTTCCGTGACCAATCGGTGCAGCCGGAGACGTTGGAGGCCAAATGCCTCTATGACGCCGATAAGCTGGATAGCATCGGTGCGATTGGGATTGGGCGCGCCTTTGCCTTTGCAGGAGCCTATGGACACCGCTTGTGGACAGAGCCTTGGAGTGCTGCCCCAGCCCCAGACGCCAAACCTGCTGGAGAAAACTATACACCTGTGCATGAGTATGTCTATAAGCTCCGGCTGATTTTGGCAACCTTACACACGGCAACCGCTCGTCGTATTGGCGCAGAGCGTCATCGTTTTATGATTGCCTTTTTTGACCGGCTTGACGCCGAAATGCAGGGGAGAAGCTAGGTCTGCCTCGCTGCCCGTAGGGCGCAGCCGGAGGCTGGCCTCTGTTTTTATTAGCATCTGGCTATGTATGAAAGACTATGCAAAACTACATGAATCGTAAAATCTCGCTGGTATTGCTGCTGGCCCTCGCTGCCTGCGTGTTGGGGGGCATTGCGGCACTTGTCCCCATGCCCATCATGGCGCAGGAAGGCCCGCCTGCGCCTGAACCCACTGCACAGTTGTTTGCTACGGCAGATGCCCCTGTGCCTCCTTTTATCCCTGGGGTCGTGTTGGTCGGGGTGCGTGGTAAT
>CAMPHP010000025.1 GCA_946885925.1 uncultured Litorilinea sp. | reverse complement strand
GGCTGGCGGTCAATGGCCGAATAGCCCAGGTTGCCCTGGGCTACTTCTTGCAGCCACAATAGATAACGAACAGGAATTGGTTGATCCAAACCCAACTCCGCTTTACGCTCTGCCACCCATTCTGGCCCCAACGTGGTCATCTGCTCCGGGTCGAGCATGGCAGTCACTGGATCGCCTGGGGCCAAGCTAATCAGCATATAGGTCACGGCAGTTACACCGATAATGATAGGAATGGCAAGCAACATGCGCCGCAGTATAAATTTGAGCATAGCACCCTTAGCTTACACTGTTTCTTACACTGTTTCTTACACTGTTTCCTAGGCTGCTTCTTCCACTGCCCAGGCTTCTGCATTCCACAACAGGCTGGAACTATAGGAAGGCGGCTCGAAATTCTGCAACCGCTTGCTAACCCCGTAAATGGAGTATGGCGACCAGAGGAAGAGCGTTGGCACATCCTCATTGACGATCTGTGCAATCTGGGCATAAATTTCGGCGCGCGCAGCCTGATCCGAGGTAGCAACTGCTGAATCCAACAGTTGATCAAGTTCCTCGTTTACATAGTGTGTGCCGTTGCCACCCGTTGGTGCCAAATTGCGGCTGTGGTAATAGCTAGCCGTCAACGATGGCTCGGCGCGATATAAGCCACCACCAAAGAGGAAAAGGTCATAGTCAGTCTCTTGGATATAGCGCCGGTTCAATTCGGCTCCCTCCACCAGGAGCAGATTGACCTGCATCCCCACATCGCGCAATTGCTGCTGGATGACCGGCCCATAGGCGTCTTGTTCTTTGGACCCGGCAACATAGATCATGTCAACCTGCTGCTCCGGGTCCCAACCGGCTTCGGCCAAAAGTGCCTTTGCCTGCTCTGGGTCAAACGGATAGGGATTTACCTCTGGTGTGCCTACCCAATCCGGCCCAATGATTGGACTGTTGACCACCTCGGCTTGGCCGAACATGATCGAATCAACAATCCCTTGACGGTCAATGGCATACATCATCGCCTGACGCACGCGCTTATCTTGGAAGAAGGGACGTTCATTGTTGATCGCAATCTGGCTAATGCTGGGGCTGCGCACGCTCAAGATGGTAATGCTCGGATCATCTTTCAAGCGGTCGGCCTCGTCCACCGGCATCGCCATCAAATCCATCTCACCCCGTTGCAGTTGCGCCACAGCCACATCCGGTGTCGCAACGATCATAAAGATACGCTCAACCGCGGGCGGCTCTCCCCAATAATTGGGATTGATCACCAGTTCGGCAAACTGGTCAGTCTCATAACGCACAAAGGTATAGGGACCAGCACCGACAGTCGGAGCCATGGTAAAGGCATTTTCCTTCAGTGCCTCTGGTGCAACCTCTCCTAAAATATGCTTGGGCAATACATTAAAGCCAGAAAAAGTTCCCAGCGAAGTCAAAAAGGCAGCATTTGGCTCGTCGAGTGTAATGGTCAAGGTGCGGTCGTCGACCTTTTGCAAACCACTGATGGTTTCCGCCTGTTGATCACCATAGGCCGTTGCGCCACTCACACCCGCAAGCCGCCCCTTGAGGATGCTCCCCGTGCGCGCATCACTGGCACGCTCGATCGTGAAGATAATATCATCCACCGTCAGTGGTTCGCCATCTGACCAAAGCAAGCCTTCGCGCAAGGTGAAAGTAAAGCTCTTGGAATCGTCTGAGACCTCCCAACTCTCAGCCAAATCCGGCACAGGCTCCAGCGCATCGTCCAGCTTAAAGATGCTGCCCAATACCAAACGGATGACCTGCTGCTCGAAACCACTCGTGGAGAAAAGTGGGCTGAGGCTTGTCGGCTTTGACCACAACACACGCACATCTGCCGTTCCAACTGCTGGCGCAGCCGCCGCGGCGGGTGTTGCGGCACTAGCGGGTGCTGTAGCCGCGGGTGCGCCCGGTGCGGCTGCCGGTGCACAAGCTGCCGCCAGGGCGGCAATAGTTGTACCTCCGGTGGCTAGGGCCAAACCACGCAAGAATGTACGGCGACTGATGCCCGTCGTCAACTGCTTGCTTACCATGATGCTCTCCTTTTGCGAATCGTAAAGACGGCAAGAACGAAATTACGCAACATCAGGTGAGAACGATATAGGTAAATCTGTATGTGAAAACTGCTAAGTGAGAACTATAAATAAGTGAGAACTATAAAGACGAAGCGAAGCTGAGTCAGATTGTCATTCCGCGCCAGGGGGCATCCGGGAGGAATCCCCTCGGGCACGGAATGACAAGGCAACTAGGTAGCGTTAGTCGCGGCTCAACACAGGAGCGACCAGCGCCCGCGCGCGCAGGTCAGCGAAGGCAGGGCTGCCATCGTCCTCCACCAGTTCAGTCTTGACACCACGCTCAAAGAGTGGCTGATTGCCTAGACTGAAGTAGTTCCACATGGTTGACGTACTGTGCGAATCATCGGCGAAATAGACATTGACGCCACATGGACGGCTGTACTTGACCAAACGCTTGGGCAGCGTCAAATCGGCCTTTTCCACCCGGTACTTGGCAAGAGCGGCCTCGTCAATCTCCACGCCCAGCCCTGGCGCTTCTGGCACGCGGGCATAGCCACCTAATACATCAATTCGTTTGCTCAAGAGCGCATGAGTATAGAGTTCATGGCAGGTGATTGCGGGCCATTGCGCGTGGGTCAGCACTGCACCCACATGGAGTGCCATCGTGGTGGTTAGACCAGTCCCCACCATCTGCAAGAAGAAAGGCATGTTCGCCATCGCAGAGGCTTGTCCATCCGCCATCACGCGCCTCACACCACCACCAATCACAAAGCCGTCGCAATAGCCTTCACCAATTGCTGTACGTCCTGGAACGCTGCCATAGTGGTGAGCAATAGCGGTGCGGATCTTCGAGCGCAGCAACTTGTTGCCTGGCACATCATCGGCGCGAATCGGCCCCTCGAAAATCTTGATCTTGGGAAAATCTTCCTCCAACTTGCGCAACACAGGCACGGCATTGGAGACATTGATCAGGAAGTCATTCCAGTCGGCATCAATGCTGAAATAATCGGGCGTGGCCGCGCTCATGCGCTCGATGGTTTCATAGACATCAAACCAGGGTCGCGCCTTGATCTTCATACAGGTATAGCCGAGTTCAACCGCCTTCTTGACCTCGATCTCATACTTTTCCGGCGACATATCGTGATCCCAGAAAGAAATGGGACACCAATCGCGCACCTTGTGGCCCAGCAGTTGGTAGACGGGCACACCAGCCAACTTGCCCGCCACATCAAAAAGCGCCATCTGCAAGCCAGCACCCAAGCTATCATCCCACATTAAGCTAAAGGGCGAACGACCAATTACCTGCTCCTCAACATTGACGCGCCCCCAGGTGTAGTTCTGGATCGTCTCGCCATAGCCAACAACTCCGGCATCTGTGACCACGCGAATCACTTCCACTTCACCCCAAGCATGGATGCGCGCCCGCTCCATCTCCAACCGCACTCGCTCCACAAAAGGCACATAGAGCAGAATGCGTTCAACCTCAGTAATTCTGGCACTTGTTACACCGGTACCTAGCGCATTGCTAGAAGACAAACCTACAGCCATTTCGATTCCTTTATAACCTTTGCTAAGACTAACTTTTACTAAAAGACTAACTTTTACTAAATAGTGAGGTTCAATATCGGAAAGACTGATCTAAAACAAAAGCCATTAAGCTGGCTATGACCTGCTCGTATGGTTTTAGAATCAAGAGAGTTGAGAGTGCGGCACCAATAAAAGGCTTTGGATGTGGTGTTGAGGGTATGTTGTTGATGACGACTCTGACATACCCCGGAACAGAGGAAAACTACATTGCCATGCTAGGAGTAAGTCAACTCGGAAGCTGGTGAATATGGCCAATCACTCTCAAAATCTTGCATAATTTTGGACTACAAGTCATCATAAAAAGAGAAAACAAGCGGCCCATTCTTCAAGGGCCTTCCTCATTTACACCGCACCTATCTCCACGGAGGAGAGTTATGCGTATTGCCATCGCTGGTTTCAGCCACGAATCCAACACCTTTGCCGCTACGCCCACCCGATTAGATGACTTTAGAATCTATCGCGGCCAAGCAATGATCGACCACTATACCCCCACCTTCCACGAGATCGCCGGCTACATTGCCGGGGCCGAGGAATACGACTTTGACCTCCACGCCACCCTAGGAGCCAACGCCACCCCATCCGGCACCGTTACCCGCGAAGCCTATGAGAGCATTGTTGGCGAAATCCTGGATAATTTGCGCGCCGCCAAGGGCCAAATTGACGGTCTGCTGCTGGCGCTGCATGGCGCAATGGTCGCTGAGGATTATCCTCAAGGTGACGGTGAGACAGTGCGCCGTGTGCGCGAATTGATGGGGCCAGATTTCCCTATCGTTGTCACCCACGATTATCACGGCAACATCCCAGAGCAACTGGTACGCGATTCAAATGCGCTAATCATCTACAAGACGACTCCCCACATCGACCAGCGCGAGCGCGGCTTACAGGCCGCCGAAATCTTGGTACGCACTATCCGCAAAGAGATCAAGCCTGTTAGCGCCGTGCGCAAGCCCAAGGTTCTCTTTAACATTGCCTTTCACAACACCAGCCTTCCCCCCATGCAGCCTATCATGCAAGCGGCGATTGATCTGGAAAAAGAGCCTGGTATCCTGGCAACAAGCATTGCCGCTGGCTATCAATATGCCGATGTACCAGAGATGGGACCAACCATTGTGGTGGTGGCAGATGGCGACCAGGAGTTGGCCGAAAAGGGCGCGCAACGCATTGCCGATCTGATGTGGGCCGCGCGCGACCAGCTCACGCCCGACCTGCCCAAACCTGCTGAGGCTGTCCGCCTTGCCATGAATGCCACTGCCACACCCGTCGCGCTCTTTGATGCGGGCGATAATGTAGGCGGTGGCGGCGCGGCCGATTCGACACTCGTGTTACAAGAACTGCTGGCACAAAAGGCCGATGGTTGGGTGATTGCTATCTATGACCCCGAATCCGTGCAAGCATGTTCCCAAGCAGGCATCGGTGCGACTGTCTCGCTCCAAGTGGGCGGCAAGGCTGACAAGATCCACGGTCCCACCCTTCCCATTACAGGCCGCGTGCGTACCCTCCACGATGGCAGCTATGAGGAAACCGAGCGGCGACATGGTGGCGGTCGCTATTTCGATGCAGGATTGACTGCGGTTGTAGAGGTCAATCGCACGGCACCGGGCAAGGGCGGGCTACTCGTGCTCAACAGCAAGCGCACCTCGCCCATGAGCATTCACCAGTTAACCTCGGTAGGTATTGTCCCCCAGCAGCAGAAAATTCTCGTCGCCAAAGGCACTGTCGCTCCGCGCGCAGCCTATGAACCTGTCTGCGCCGAGATTATCTTGGTTGACTCTGGCGGCGCTTGTGATATGAACCGTTCACCCAGTGCATTTAAGCTGGCACGCAAGGACTTCTACGAGTGGCAACAACAATAGGCAGAGCATGCTGCTAACCAGTTTTCCGCCCGTCGTTGCACCTGGGGCGACTGTGCTGATCCTCGGCTCCATGCCAGGTAGCCGGTCGCTCCGGATGGGGCAATACTACGCCCATACCCACAATCTCTTCTGGCCCTTCATGGGGCAGCTTTTTGGCGCGGGTCTGGATCTCCCCTATGCGCGCCGCCTCGAAGTGCTCCAAGCAGCAGGGATTGCGCTGTGGGATGTCCTTAAACATTGCGAGCGGGAGGGCAGCCTAGATGCTGCTATTGTACCCGACACTGAAGTCCCCAATGACTTTGTGTGGCTCCTGGAGTCCTATCCCACCATCCAGCGCATCTGCTTCAACGGCGCTAAAGCCTTTACAGCCTTCTCACGCCATGTCCTCCCCATACTCCCCGCGCCCATGCGTGACTCCCTAACCTTACATCCACTCCCCTCCACCAGCCCAGCCAATCGCTCAATCTCTACAGCAGAAAAATTGGCGCGATGGCGAGCAGCTCTCATCCCATTGTCCAATCAGCCGGAGTAATCCGGCGCTAAACATAACCTACTCTCCTACCAAAGCTTATACCTTTGCATCTATTTATCAAAGCCCTCTTCCATAAACTAGAGGCCATACTAGGGCGCGCATACAAAACGGTTATGCTCTTTGCTCTATGCGAGAGAGACAATAGGGAGGTTGTATGAGTACACAAGAAAAGGCCATGCAGGCACGCAGTGATACGTTGCAGCAATATGTGAGCGATATGATCGCTATCGAGGAGCATATTGCGAATGCCGTCAAACGTCAGGCTGAGGACAAAGATGTTTTGAACAACCCGCAAGCAAGTCGGATTATTCAAAACATCCTGCAGTATGCGGAGCAACATTCGCAGCACCTCAAGCAACATCTAGAATCCATTGGCGGCGATCCTGCCAAGGGGATCAAGGAAGTTGCCACCAGTGCTCTGGGGGCTGTTGCGGGGATGTACGACAAGATCCGATCCGAACAAGTCTCCAAGATGTTGCGTGATGACTACACGGCGCTAAATTTGGCCGCAATTGCCTATACCATGCTGCATACAACGGGTTTAGCGCTTCAAGACCAGGGAACAGCGTCCTTAGCCTTGCGCCATTTGCAACACTACACCCCGATTATCATGGAGTTGAACCAGATCATTCCTAGCGTCGTGGTTGCGGAGCTGAAGGATGATGGCTTGAATGTGATCGAGGGCAGTGCCCAGCAGGCCGTTAACAACACACAGAATGCCTGGAAACCTTCCGGCAATGGTAACGGTCATCGTACCACCTAAATTGAAGTCCGCTTGCTTTAAGAAGCATACGGTCAAGTAGTCGTAGGGTGCTCGACACCTAGAATGATGAAAGTGTCGAGCACCCTTGATCTGCCAATATACTTACTGGAGTATCCGAACTTCCTATGATCCCACCACTTATCATCACAACTTGGTTACTAGGCTTGCTCTCCTTCGGCATCATTGGGAGCGCAGTTTATCTCCTTTATGAATGGTATCAACGCGTTTGGACCTATAACCCTGATCTGAACCGCTATATCTTCGATCCCAATTTTGGCTTTAACGCACTCACTGCGATGTTGGTCGCGGGGTTGCTTTTGCTCACTTGGACCTTCTTGGGCGGGCTGATCCTGCGTGTGGTTATGGGGAGCAGAAATAGAGGCGATTCCAAACTAGACCCACCTCGCATGACGCGCGAAGGAACCGTGCAGCGCCTCAAGCGTCCTGATGGCTCTGAGCTACACGTAGAGTTCTACGGGCCAGCAGATGGTCCACCCATTGTTTTGACCCACGGCTGGGGCATGAATAGTACCGAGTGGCACTATCTAAAACGGGAATTGACTGACCAGTTCCGGCTCATTGTCTGGGATCTGCCTGGTTTAGGACTCTCCACGCGGCCCGAAAATCGTGACTATAGCCTGGAAAATCTTGCACGCGATCTAGAGGCAGTGCTAGGCTTTGCCGCTGGACGCCCAGCTATCCTGCTGGGGCACAGCATCGGCGGCATGATTACCCAAACCTTTTGCCGTCTCTTTCCCCAAGATCTCGGCACGCGGGTGAAGGGATTGGTGCTTGCCCATACTACCTATACCAATCCGGTAAGGACGGTCAAAGGCGCACCGATTTATACAGCACTAGAGCGTCCAGTCATCGTTCCCTTGCTTTATCTGACGATCTGGCTATCACCCTTAGTCTGGCTGATGAACTGGATGAGCTACTTGAATGGGACAGCCCAGCTAGGCACCAAACAGACGGGCTATGCAGGCACAGAAAGCTGGGATCAAGTGGATTGGGCGACCCGCTACATGCTCTATGCACCGCCCTCTGTACTGGCGCACGGCATGTTTGGGATGCTCAAGTATGACGCCACCGACACGCTTCCGACCATCGACATCCCTACCTTGGTCGTGGCTGGTGATCACGATCCAGTCTGCAAACCTGAAGCCAGCGAATTTATTCACGAGAATATTTTGGACTCAAAACCGGTACCGCTCGTCCCGGCGAAGCACATGGGCTTAACCGAGCATCATGACTATTTCGCTGAAAACGTGCGTAAATTTGGCCTAACGGTTCTTCAGTCGAACGGAAAAGGGACAAACGCTGAACACCTGGGAGGGACACTTACTTCACACCAACCACTGAAAAATTAGATGCGCCTGCCGATGGTTCATCAGCTTCAATTCGCGTGCTGTGAAAACCCGCTGCGATCATCATTTCCTCTAGCTCGCTGCCAAAATAAGGAATACATTCCGCAGTGCCAAACGCAAGCGGCGAGCCTGGCGCATTGGCGGGCCACTTGTCCTTGGGCAGCATGGTGATCACGAGCATTCCACCTGGCTTCAGCACGCGCTGTAACTCGCGCAGTGCATCCAGCGGCCTCGACCAAAAGTAGATGCTGTGAATACTATACGCCTTATCAAACGAAGCATCAGCAAAAGGGAGTTCGGCAGCATCGCCATAGCGCAGGTCAACCAGCCCGGCCAGGATCGCCGCCGCGTTCCTTGCACTAGCCTCTTCAACCATCGTCTCTGAAAAATCAATCCCAGCAACCAAACCGCTTGTCACAACCTTAGCAAGCTCTGCAATCGCTACACCTGGCCCAAAGCCGATTTCGAGGATACGCTCTGATGGTCTTGGATCGAGTCGTGCCACCGTCCAAAGATTTTCGGGCAGATGGTCGCGCGCCATCTCGCCGCCAATCTTCCTGCCGAGGCTTCCAGATGGGCGGCGGTATTGGCTGTTAAGCTCTTCTACGCTAGCGGGAATCTCCATTAGGCACCTTAGCAAGTTACAGATTCATTTGGTCAACCACCTTCCACGAAGCCACCCAAAGAATTCCCGGCTTCGAGGAAGGCCATCTCAACCCAGCACTATCCCACAAAGCGCACGCTATAAACCGTCGCCAGGTTGTGGGTCAAGGAACACCACGACTCGCCCCGATCCTCTGACAGATAGAGATTGCCATTGACTGTGCCCATGATTAGCGAATCGCCACGCACGTCAAGCGCATGGCGAAAGACGACATCATAACAATTCTCTTGGGGTAATCCTGCACGAAAATCTTTCCAACTCTTGCCACCGTCATCGGTGCGACAGACACAGAGCGCCCCGTCCACTGGCACGCGAAACTCAGCGTCTACCGCGGGCACCACCCACGCGACATTGGCATCCTTCGGGTCAATCGCGATAGGGAAGCCAAAATAGACAGGTCCACCCGCTTGCGAAATATTCTCCCAATTCTGTGCGCCATCGGCAGTCCGAAAAACGCCACAGTGATTCTGCTGCCAGAGTACCTCTGGGTTGGAGGGGGACATCACCATAAAATGGGGATCGTGCCCATAGGCTGCATAGGGGTCTGGCAGATAATCCGCATAGAGTCCCTTGTTGCGCCCTTCCCACGACTCCCCACCATCAAATGTTTCGTAGACACCACCCACGCTGATCCCCACCATGAGATGATTGCTATCACGCGGGTCAACGCAAATCGAACACAATCCTGGATGGTCGCGACCGCCGCCAAACCAATTTTCACGCGAAGAATGCTGCCACAACGATTCGACTAATTGAAAAGAGTCGCCGCCATCGTCACTTTGAAACAACCCGCCCGGTTCAGTGCCGATATACAATCGCTGTGGCTGGTCATTGCCGCCCGGCTGCACAATCCAAAGATAGCTCGTTGCTGCCGGTTGCCCATCGGGGCGCAGGCTATCAAGGGGATATCTGGGGGCAGGAATCTCTTCCCAACTGCGTCCCTCGTCCGTAGAGCGATGCAATTTTGTCCCCCAATGCCCATGATCCAAACAGGCCCACAAGGTACCATGCCGTGGATCAGCGGTAGCGAAGGAAACGGGAACCCCGCGGAAGTTCTCGCGCACAAAACACCACTTGCCGTTGTCATATTCATAGGTATGCAACCCCTTGCGGGTGCCAACCAATAGCTGTCTAGACATGGTGGTTTCCTTTCGCCTATCCCCCTGAAAGAGCTTGTACAATGTAGATTTCGCTCTCCGCCGCAACAACATCTTGCAAGGTGGCGCGGTCTTTGATCATCGTGCCATTGACAAAGATGTTGACATGCTGGCGAAGGCTGCCTTGTTCAGTTACAAGATAGTCGCCCAGCCCCGGACACTGGAGATTGAGCTGGGTCACAATCTCGCGTATCGTGCTGCCGTCTACTTGTAAAATTCTGTGTGTGTCCGGAAAGAACTTGCCCAGATGAGCGGTTAATTTCACTTGCGGCATGCGAACATCCTTTCTGGTCCACACACAAAATAGAACAAATTATCTATTGTGTCAAGCCCCAATTTAGCGCGTATAAAGCGTCCCGCGCATATACTCTGCTTCATCCGATGCCAGGAAAGCGATCACGCGCCCCACCCCTTCAGGCTCGCCCAACTGCTGCTTGGCTTCACTCAACGCGTTATCCACCGACCTGCCATGCCGCCGCGCATCCTCTTGCACAACGCCCAACTTCAACTCGGTATTAATGCCACCGGGACAAATCACATTGACACGTATGGCGCGATTGGCAATATGGCGCGCTAAGGTCATGCCATAACCGTTGACGCCCCCCTTGCTCGCACCATAGGCCAACGAGCCGCTGGCTCCCGTCACGCCTGCGGGCGACCCGACAATAATGATAGTCCCCCCACCGCCACGCGCATCAAAGAGCGGCATGGCGTATTTGGTGCAGAGAAAGACCCCTTTGAGATTCACATCAATCACTGCGTCAAAATCCTCTACGGTCAGTTCATCGGGCGGTTGGAAGGCCCCCTTAAAAATTCCCGCCGCACAGACCAACACATCCAGCCGTCCATACTGTGCCTGCACTTCATTCATCAACTGTTGAACTGCCTCTGGCGAGCGCACGTCTACCTGGTGGAAACAGGCACGATAACCCGCTTCGTTCAATGCTGCCGCGGCTGCCGCGCCTGTGGTGGCATTCCAATCGGCAATCACCACCTGCCCGCCCCGCTCGGCACAAAGCCGCGCCGCAGCGCCACCAATGCCTTGGGCACCACCCGTTACCACGATAACCTTGCCGGTGAGATCACCCGGATATGCTGCTTGTGTCATGAGAATCCTTTTGACTCTAGCTTGTATTGATGCTTGTATTGATGCTTGTATTGATGCTTTCGGAATGTTATGTTGGAAAGGTCATGCTTTAAGCGCATGGGGCTGATCGTGCCACGTAATGCCAACCTTGGCCGCCGCAGCCAGCAGTGCATCGCGCGCTTCGGGAATCAGGTCATCGGGTAAATGCTCCACGATCACATACCCTTCGGGCCGTACTGCCTCAAAACGCTTGAGCATATGGCCCAAGTCCATGTGACCGCGCCCCATTACGACTTCGCTGATATGTACCACATGACGGTCTTCAATGTTCATATCTTTGGCATGAACCGCCCAGTTTAGATCACCCAGGGTGTCAAAGAGGTCATCCAGCACCCGCTGCGAGTGATAAACATCCTGGACACAGGAGACAAAGTTCACCGGGTCACAGTTAAACTTCAAGGCAGGTGATCCCACTCTGTCAATCACTTCGCGCACTTTGGCGGCGGTGTCCAATGGCGACACTGTATGCCCTTCCACCACCACGACCACACCGGCCTCTTCAGCAGCGGTAGAGAGCTGGCGCAGGCTATCCACCAGCCGGTCAATCGTCGCCACGCTATGGTTCTCCGGATGGGGCCACCAGTGCCCCCCTGGGTTCATGGAACCAGGACGCACATAGACATTGTCAGCTTGCAAGCGCGCACAAATCTGAATCAACGCCAGATAGGTCTCAATACCCTTCTGTCGCAATCTCTCATCAGGATTGACCATAGACTCATAACGCCCGTTGACCTGGGCAATGCCAACACCATTGCGCCAGAGCGTGTCACGCAGTTGATCCAGTTCCGGCCCGCTGAGTGGAGAGAGGGGATCATTGAAAAAACAAGTACAGCCTACAAATCCAGCCGCACGCAGCCGCTGGGCGACCGCATCATCCACCTGGCGCAAGTCCGCGGGCATCATCACCGTGGTTGCTAATCGCATGGTTTCTCGTTTCTAGTGGGAAAGGGAGCGGGTAAGAAAAGAACAAAACGCACCCAGAAGCATCTAGCTTCTGGGTGCGATCAAACACTACACCTCATAGGTTGTCCAACTGCCCAAACAGCCATGTCCCCGGCGCACATGCAAAACCCGGTCAAGCGGCTCGGCAATATACCCGGAAATCGAGTGCATCCCGCGATCACCGTGACGGCAGATGCCAGCGGGATCACCTTGATGATCGGCCAAGAGCCGCTGCATGGTGGCTACAGTCACACTTCCCCACTCGGCCTGTACCAGTTCACGCATACGGTCTAGGCGCGGGCAAGAATCCTGTAGCGAGTTGGTTTCGTGGCAAGCAAACTGGGATGTCAGATAATGGTTGGCATGGATTACCCAGTCGGGGTGGTCGTCACGAAATTGGGCAATCCCCTCTGGGCGCACTTCCACATCGCGCACATTGCCCTCGGCATCCGCAATCAACGCATTGGCCGCGGAACAGGTACGATGTTGCGCCAAGATCGCCACACACTCATCAGCACGCCGCTGCTCCAACATCACTCGCTTGAGTGGATAATGGGGCAACCCCAACTGCCACGGCGCATCATAGAGCGCATTGGCAAAGTGGCACAGTCCATGCTCGTTCATGCCAGAATAGCCCAACTGTCCCGCAAAGGTGAAGATCAATGCGCGCGGGCGACCATCGTATGGCTTCACCCGCAGCAGGATCGCCACGTCCGCATATTCCGGCTCCAAGTCTTGGTTTTGGCCCACCAACAGCCTTCCATCCGCCGTAGCAGCCCCCTGCAAGGCAAAGGCCGTACAGCCTCCATCCGGCACGCGCCCTGCTTCGGCACGTGCTTGACAAAGCAATGCCTCCTCAAAGCTGATGCCTGCTCCCGCTGCCAACCCGCGC
>CAMPHP010000024.1 GCA_946885925.1 uncultured Litorilinea sp. | reverse complement strand
ACAGGGTGTGGGCACGCCTTTCGGCTCAACAGGGTATTGAGCTTTCCAGGCATCAAAGCCACCTTGGAGGGCGCGTGCTTTGAAGCCCATGTCCAGCAGTTGGCGCGTCACCCGCATGCTCGTGGCATCGTCCGGACACGAGCAGTAGACGACGATCAACTTGTCCTTGTCTATTTCGTCTGGGTCCAAGTTGTTGGCCCAATCGGCCACCTGGTCGGGCAATACGCGGATGCTCGTAGGAATCTGCGTGTTGTCGCTCTCATAGCGGGCGCGCGCACGCACATCCAAGACGACAGGCGGATCGTCACTCTTCAACGCAGCGGCTAATTCAGCGGGGGAAATGAGGGGAATGGCTTTAGGCTCTTCTTCAAAGAGGCCAGGGAAGGTTCCTTCTCGTTCTTCCGGCAACGTGGGGATGGATTCCTCAACTCGCCGCCCATACCATGCGGAAATCGGCGTAGCGGTAACACCGTGGAGTACGACCGAGACGGTGACGACCGTGCCCGTGACCGCCAACAAATACTCCCCACCAGGGACACCGGCTTGAACAGCCAACAGTGCCAGCAACAATGAATTGAGTCCACGTGGGCCAAACCAGCCAATAAAAGCCCGTGCCAGGTTGCTCATTTTGGCTGGAAGCAGAACAAGCCCCAAAGCAGCAGGACGCACCACCAGCAGCGCAATCGCCGCCAGTGCCAACCCACCCGCCAATGGTACAGTCATCAATAGGCCCGACAGCACCGCGCCAAAGAGAACAAAAGCCAGCAACATCATCATCTCGGCGGTCGTTTCGCCATATTCCATAAAACAATCACACAGCGTTATGTTCAAGAGCGTGACGGCAAGCCCGCCAAAAAAGGCGGAAAGAAAGCCATCACCCCCCAGTGCCTGGCCCGCAACAAAGGAGGCAAAGACCAGACCGATGCCATAGAGTGCCTGATATTCGCGGCTGATCCCCATGCGCCGATCCACCTGACCAATCAGCCAAGAACCGATCCCACCCACGGTTAGGCCCACCAATGGACTTAACACGAGGATACGCAGCAGGAAGTCGGCCCAACCCCATACCCCCATGCTCTGGTTTGTCAGCAGCGCGATGAGGATAAGCACAATCGGCAGCACCACCAGATCGTTCATGCCCGCTTCCACGCTGAGGGCACGGCGGACAGAGCGCGGCACATGCTGTTCACGTACAATATCGCGCAAGACCACAGGATCGGTAGAGGCGAGCACTGCACCCAACAGCACGGCTTGCAGCGGTGTCACCCCTACCAGATAGTAGGCAGCCAACGCCACCCCGGTGATAGTCAAGAGTGTGCCAGGGCCTAACGTTGCGACAGGTACATACCACTCGCTCTTGAGTTCATCCATCTGGGTGTTGACTGCATCGAGAAACAGCACAAGTGCCAAGCTAATCAAGGCCACAGCTTCCAAAAGAGGGCTGTGGGTGTCCATCTCAATGACCCCATAATTGCCCAAGAGAAAGCCGATGCCCAAGAAAATTATGGGGAATGAGACAGGGGCGCGTTCGACCAGACGCGAGGAAATCGCCGCCAATGTTAAGATGATAGCAACAATCCCCATACCTAGAAGCAACGACGACATTCGACCTCCTCATATAACTCGAAACGCAACAACTTTCCTAGTGGTCAAATTCACCACAAAATGAACAATACGTTTCACGTTTACGGAGGAATCTTAGCCCAAGGTGGCCTGCGCTATCTCAATGCGATGCACCGGCAAGCGAGTGAAGAATGTGGCGAACGTCTACGCTAATTTGGTTCATCGTCCCGTGATCCACTCGTTCTTCTTCAGAGACACCTAGATAGCCAAAGATCTTTGTACTGCGGCGATCTTCGGGTTGATCCGCCATACGGGGAATGATGTGGAAGTGCACATGGGGGTGTTCTGCCGCTTCAGCGAACTGAATAACATATGTCTTGACACAACCCGTCACCTCTTTGAGCGCGAGCGAAACCCGGCGCGTCAAGATGCCCAACTCGATAGCTTCGTCCTCGGTTAATTCATCAATCGCTGTTAGATGACGGCGCGCAATGAGCACCAGCCAGCCGGGTAAGGAAGTATTATAGCTGTGCACTACGTCCCAATATTGGCTTCGGTAGATAGAATCCCACAGCGGAGCCGTGCCCGCATCGCGTCGAGCTCCTAAGGTACAGGTATAACAATCGCTCATTCTAATGCCTTCCCTTGCTGCGTTCCATAATTCGTTGAGATGAGAAATGAGCTAGAGAGAAAAGAGCTAGAGAGAAGAGAGTTAGCCCGCCGCGGAAAGCTCCCCTTCAGCCTCTGCACTAGGCATTTTGCTACGCAGTGTCTCCGGTGCACCCATCGCGATCCATCCACCAATCCATACCACCAGGCCGCATAGCAACAAGGCTAGACCCTGTGCTGCGGACAAATGCGGGGCATCGCCTAGCGTCCATACCATGCCTAACGCAGGTGTCCAGGCCGAACTTGGCAGTTGTAGCACGAGTTGCAGCGGAAAGCTGTGCGCCATCACCAACAGCGCCCAGCCTGCCACCTTGAACCAGTGCTGGCGGGGTTGGAGCCGTACAGCCGCATCGCCCGCGAGCAGCCCTGTTGTAAAGAGGCCAATGAACCCCATCAATATCCAGCGATTCCCCAAGATGGGCCATTGATCAACCAAGTAGGCCAAGGCAACCGTGCTGATGGGCAGCAGCGCCAGGGTGATAACACGCACCCAGCGGCTTGCCCACGGCGATGCCAACGATGCTGCCAACGACGGCACCAAGATCACAGCCAAAAGCGTTGCGCCCACCCACAACAGCGCGCCATTGAGCAACCAACCAATTGCCCCTAGCGCAATCAAGATAGAGATGGCTTGAATCGAAGCATCGTGAAAAGCGGCGAGATGCATGAAAAATGGCCCCAACACCCACCCCAGGGCGAGGATCAAGCCAAACCTAGTCTGCGACGACGCGACATATGATAAGTCAGACTGTAATGACTCAGATTGTAGTGACTCAGATTGGGATTGAACGGACCACATCACCAGCGCAACCA
Organism: uncultured Litorilinea sp.; assembly: GCA_946885925.1. The sequence goes on along the minus strand of CAMPHP010000024.1, from coordinate 9,879 downwards.
CCAACGCCAGCCCACCTGCCATACTCGCGGCATAGCCCCAGGCGCGATTGACCCAAAGTTGCTGCACCACCCAACTCGCCCAGGTATGGGTCGTATTGTATGGTTCGCCCCCCGTGGATGTAAGGACAAATGCGCCATCCAGCAGAATGAGCAAGGCAGAAAGGGCGAGAACAGTGCGCCAGGCAGGGCGTTCTTGTGCCATGAGCCAAGCACTTAGCGGCACAATGCGCCAGAGTATGACCAGCCCGATAATGGCAAGTGATAGCGCTGCTTGGGCCAAGTCGAGCCAGCCAGCAAAGAGGGGTTGCCAGAGCAGCCCGACGAGCGCGCTGGGAAAAAGGAGAGGCACAAGCAGCAATGAGCGTGTAGATGCGTTTATACCCAGCCGCGCCCAACCCCATCCCAACAGTAGAGCCAACGGGGCAACGCCAGCGACCAGCCAACCTGTATTGATCACCGCATTGCGAAAGAGGTAGGTGCGTAGTGGAGCCAATACGAGCAAAGGCTGGAACTGTAACCCTGCCGACAGCCCGTTATAGGGTGGCAGCATGGCAAGGCACGCCACCACTCCCAACAAGACCGCGACAAGTGCCAACGTCACCCAACCTAGTATCCGCACGAAAGCCGTCCAGAAGACCTTCCTCGAAGCCACCCAGAGGGTTCCCGGCTTCGAGGAAGGTCACGTTGCAGGTTTCCATCTAAAAACAATAAAATCTTCTCAGCGCAGCCCATATCAATTCCCGCTATTGAGGTCTTTGGTGTAGACAGAGCGATAAGCCATCTCTATTGCCATTGCCGTTAGTTCCTGTCTGTCTCGAACCGGCACGCTCCTTGCCCTTAGTATACCATCCCACGCCTCATGCAACTGGCTCCAACTCTCGCGAATCTTCCACGGCAGTGGCAGCAGTGGCTGGTGGGGTGGAGATGGCTGGCGGCAGCACCAAGCTCATCACTGTCCAACCGGTTCGCGGCTGGGGCGGGCGAGAGGGTGTCCATACATCAATCTTCTTGCCCTTGAAGATCATGAGGGGTACCACTTGGCTTCCTTCATAGCGGGTGCGTAGGTCGTCCACAGTAAACTGCTTCGTCAGCGATGTTTTCTTGATCGCTGCACCCGCTCGCACCATCTGCTCAAGCTTCTGATAGCTTGCATCTGGGGCAAAGAGCAGGCGACCTAGTTGGCCCTGATTTGGGTTATCACTCTCGCGCCCAGAAAGGTGTGGCGGCAGTTGATAGACTTCTGACGAACCAAACTCATCTTCAAAGTGCTTACATGCGAGTGCATTGGCCTCATCGTTATTGGTCAATGCCAAAAGACGGCCGATGCCAGCGAGATCGATGTTTGCCTCTAAATAATCCGAGAGCAGATTGCCCTGCATTGCATCCAGCCCACGCAACCGGGCGCGGGTTACATTGTACTGATTGGCATCAATCAGCCGCACAACAAAGCCCTCTTTCTGTAGCGCCAGCCCCAACTCCTGGGCGACTGGATTCGCTCCCATTAGCAAGAAGCCTTGTGGATCGGCCTCGGCGACGCCCAATCGTTGCGCCACCCATTTCGCTGTGCTCCCCTGTAGCAGCACCGTTGCCACAATCACCAAAAAGACCAGAGGGGCAACTATGCGCGCCTCACTATAGCCCAGTTCCACGAGTTCATAAACAAAGAGCGACGAAACTGCCGCCGCCACAATGCCACGCGGCGCAACCCACGACAAGAAAAGTCGTTCATTGCGATTTAATTCGCTACCCCGCGCGCTCACCAAAATGCCTAGCGGGCGCAGCACAAAGATGACCACAGCCACTAGCACAAAGCTGCGCCAATCCAACAGCGCCAGATCCGTCCGGCTGATGTTGGCTGCCAGCAGAATAAATAACGACGAGATAAGCAGCACACTCAGCTTCTCTTTGAAGTGAAAAATCTCGCGCAGTTTGCGCAAATCGGTGTTGGCGAGATAGACACCCATTACCGTCACAGCCAACAAGCCGGATTCATGGGCGAGGCTGTTCGAGACCGCAAAGACAGTTAATACCAATGTCAAGGTGGCGGCATCGCGTAAATAGTCAGGAATCAGATAATGGTGCAACAGTTGATAGAGAAGATAGCCAGCTACCAGCCCCAACACCGAACCCACTCCCAAAATCCAAAACAACTCTGCAAAGGTGTGGCTCCAAGTTGCCCCCACTCCCGCCACAATAAAGTTAAAGACCAGTACCGCCACCGTTGCGCCAACTGGATCGATCAGAATCCCTTCCCAGCGCAGCACCGACGCAATCTTGGCGGTTGGGCGCACATTGCGTAGGAGTGGCGCAATCACAGTTGGCCCCGTGACAATGATGAGCGCGCCAAAGAGCAGCGACAAATCCCACGGCAGCGCCAACAAATAGCGTGCCGCCACTGCTCCACCAATCCATGTCACCAGCGCACCCACAGTAATGAGATTACGCACTGTCTTCGCCACGCTACGCACATCACGCCAGGTAAGCGTTAACGATCCTTCAAAGAGAATCACTGCAACGGAGAGCGAAATAAGCGGGAAGAAGAGATTACCCAACGAAGCCTGCGGTTGCAGCAGCCCGAAAACTGGCCCCATTAAAAAGCCAGCAATCAAAAGTGGCAGAATTGCCGGTAATTTCATTCGCCAAGCTAGCCATTGGCATAGCATTCCCACTGCCAATACACTAGCAATCATTAACAAAGGACTCAACTGCATACATACCCCCGAAATGCCTCTCGTTAACCTCACTTGAGGTATAAGCAAAAAAGCTGTCACCACTCGGCATCTGCCTCTACCCACGCGCGTATTCTTGCGCGATGGTTCTCAGACTGTCCAGGGCACAGCTTGCAACTTGAACAGGACATGTATACCACACACATGTCTTATTCAACGTATGTTTGCTTATATTCGGAGTTTGGGAAATCTAATTCAAGTGGCGACTTGACCTGTACTACCCACTGTCTCTATCTCCGCGCTCTGCGTGAGCTAATCTCTCATCTATCAACCGGCGATAAAGTCACCAGGGTTGAGGATCTGCTTGGCATCCCAACGAGCCTTCAGACTACGCATCAGGTCGAGCGCATCCGGGCTATAGCCCCAGCGATCCAGGGAGGCATGGGGGGTTGCCATCACCGCGGCATAGCCACCTAGCCCCAAGGCTGGTTTGCGCAGCGCAGCCAGCCATGTTGCGGAAGTGGTGGCATTGAGGTCAGCGCGGGCATAGAGCAGGTTGTTGCCCACATCAGCACACCAGGCTGCTTGCGCTTGGACTGCGGGCGACAATTGCCCCCAGTAATCGCCAACGCGTCCTGATGGCAAACCGATACGAACAGTGGTCGCTTGGTCGCCACCAGCATTGAGAAAGCTCGCCCATTGATCGGTGGCAGTCACATTGTCGGCAGTCACATTGTCGGCAATCACATCGTCCATTGCAACCAAGGCAGGCGCACCAGCAGATTGCAGCACTGCACGCAACTGTTCTTCCTCGGCGGCAATATCCTCGGATAAACCTTCTAATGTAAAGAGCAAGGCATAGGGAGCATCACCCGTGCCAGGCAGATCCACACCACTGCACAAGATCACGCTGCTGAGAACCAGCCAGGTGGGTGTCGTCGCAGCAGCCCATTTCAGCCCTTGTGCTAGATCCGCTACGGGCAGCGCCAGTGTGCGCCGTGCGCGTGGCAGTGGCGAGAGCTTTAAGGTGACATCGGTCATCAGTCCCAATGTGCCGTGTGAGCCGACAAAGAGCTTTGGAAGATCATAGCCTGCCACGTTCTTGACCACAGGTCGCCCCGCACGGATCACGCGACCATCCGCCAGTGCAACCGTGGTCGCCATCAAGAGATCGCGCACTGCGCCATAGCGCAAACGTTGGGGCGAATTGAGGTTGGTTGCCACCAAGCCGCCAGTCGTGGTCTCCGCCCACGGAGACGCCAACGGCACTTGCATCTGCTCTTGTGCCAAGAAAGTTTGTAGCTCGGCCAGCGGCGTGCCTGTACCCACGGTCACATAGAGATCATCAACGGCAAAGGTACGGATGCCATTCAAGCCCGCGCTGCTCAACCAAACATCGGCACCCCGGCGCTCGCCAGAGTCTGCGCCACCGATGCGGATGCGCTTGCCCGCTTGCGCCAGCCCTGCCAAAGCTGCGGCGGCTTCCTCGGCACTCTTCGGCATGAACGATTCGCCCTGAGGCAAAACAGGCGCTTCATAGTGCGGGGCGGGTAAGTCGGACGGGAAGATCTTGCCGGGATTGAGCACCATCGTGGGGTCAAAGACCGCCTTCACATCGGTCATCGCCGCTAATTCTGCGCCACTGTACATGATCGGCATATAGGCGCGCTTCTCAATCCCCACACCATGTTCACCCGTAATCGAACCATCACGCTCCACAGCAATCGCGGCGATGGCCTCCATTGCCTCAAAGACCTTGGCTTTCTCCTCTGGATTGCGCGGGTCAAAGCCGATTATAGGGTGCAAGTTGCCATCACCTGCATGAAAGACATGGCCCACGAGCAATCCATAATGGTCACAAACTTGATTGACCGCAGCCAGTGTATCAGCCAGGCGGCTGCGGGGGACGGTAATATCCACGAGATAGAAGGCGCGGGCCATGCGTGCCAGCGAACCAGCCGCGCTCTTACGGCCATACCAGATTTGGGTGCGCTCGGTTTCGCTTTGGGCAATCCGTAGGTCAAAGCCACCGTGAGCCTCCAAGATGTCGCTAATCTCCTCCATCTGCGTATCCAGACTGCCGGGATAGCCATCTACCTCGACAATCAGTGCAGCTTTAGCATCAATTGGCAGCCCAACAGGCGCATAGGATTCGACAATACGCATGATGCGCTGGTCCATCATCTCCAATGTGGCAGGAACCAGCCCGGCAGCGATGACCGCCGAAACCGCTTTGCCTGCCTCTTCCTGAGAGTTGAAAGCAACCATCATCGTTTTCACGCCAGGTGGGTTGCGCATCAGCCGCACATAGGCGCGCGTGGCAACTGCTAATGTGCCCTCACTGCCCACAACCAGCCCCGTCAGATCATATTCGGGATAATCAAGCGCACGACCACCCAGACGCGCCACGCGACCATCGGCCAAAACGACATCTAGGCCGGTGATGTAGTTGGTAGTCACACCATATTTGAAGCAATGGGGGCCACCGGCGTTTTCGCCCAGGTTGCCGCCAATCACTGACGAACGACCACTGGATGGGTCGGGGGGATAGTAGAGTCCCGATTGTTTGACCAGCGCGTCAAAAGCAAGGTTAACCACTCCCACTTCTAATACGGCACTGCGCCCGCGCGTATCAAGTTCCAAGACCTGATTCATGCGCGCAAAGGAGAGGACAATTCCGCCATGTTCGGGCACTGCGCCACCCGACAGCCCTGTACCTGCGCCGCGTGCGACCAGCGGTACATTGGTGTTGATCGCCCACTGCATAATGCGACTCACATCCTGGACAGATTCAGGAAAAAAGAGACCGTCGGGCTCTCCCCGGTCAAAGCTAGCGTCCAACTCATAGGTCAGCAATTCGACTCGCTCCAGCGAAAGTTGGTGCTTAGGAAAGAGTTCAACCAACGCAGCCAAATTGGCCGGAAGCTTGGCTGTGGTTTTACTGGAGTTTGTTGTGCTCTGGGTTGGTGGCAAAGTTGCGTGGCTCATGGCGCTTCTGCCTTGAAATAAGAACGGTCGAGTAGTTCGACTAGATGGATTACTTCTGCGCCAATGTTGGCTTTACGCACGCCATAGATCATCTGCATGTGGCAGCCCGTGTTAGTGGTGACAACCGTAGTCGCCTTGGTCTGCGCCACATCCGCCAGTTTGAAGTCAAGCACTTGGTTGGCCGTATCTGGCTGGGTGATGTTATAGACCCCCGCGCTGCCGCAGCACATATCGGGCTGTTTGAGTTCGATGAGTTCTACACCAGGAATCGCATTAAGCAGTTGGCGCGGCTGGCGCACCACCTTTTGCCCGTGGCGCAGGTGGCAGGATTCCACATAGGTCACGCGTGCCTCAACGCGGCCTGTCGGCGGGTTATGCAGATGGTCGGCCAAAAACTCGCTAATGTCCTTGAGCTTCTCGACAAATTGCTTGGCTCTGGAAGCATACAGGGGATCATCTGCCAAGAGATGGTCATATTGTTTGAGCGTAGCGCCACAGCCACCCGCATTCGAGATGATCGCCACATAGTCTCGATCCCAGCAGGCATCAATGTTTTGCCGCGCCAATTCTTGGCTCAAGCTATGTTCACCCGTATGCAGTTGCGCCGCGCCACAGCAGGTCTGTGCCTTGGGAAAGTGAACTTCATAGCCATTGCGCTGGAGCACACGCACACTGGCAGCATTGACCCCGGACAAGAAGGCATCTTGCACACAGCCATAGAGAAAGGCCACTTCGCCGCGCTTCTCCCCCAATGCCGGGGCGGGCTTGGAGTAGTCGGGATAGCTGTCGGGCAGCGGCGGCAAAATAGCTTCCATATCCTTGAGGGCTTTGGGCAGCACATTCAGACCGCGCACCACGCGTTGGACACCCGTGGCTTGATAGAGGCGCATGGTACGCGCCAGCAAACGCAGCCGTCCTGTGTGGGGCATCAGTTGGCGCAAACCCAGCCAACGCACCGCACGCTCGACGCGGCTGGGCGTGCGTGACTCTTCGATGGCGGTACGTGCCGCTTCATAGAGCAGCCCATATTGCACGCCAGAAGGACAGGCAGTTTCACAAGCGCGACAGCCCAGACACAACCCGATATGTTCTTCAAACGGGCCTTCCAGATCAATGCGCCCATCGGCAGCGGCGGTGATCAGTGCGATGCGCCCGCGCGGGCTGTCCATTTCAGTATGAAAGACGTTGTAGGTGGGACAGGCGGAAAGACAAAGGCCACAGTGGATACACTGGCTCATGAGGTCGCGCATCTGGTCGCCTGCCAGTGCCAGTGGGATCTCTGGATGGGTGTCGGTCGTTGGATGGGTAATGGTCATAATACGGTGGATGCTGCCAATCTCTCGGTTCAATAGCCCGGTGGAATAGTACAGGTCAAGACAAAACGAGACAGTCATCACGACATAAAGTCGGTCCCCTATATTGTGCCGCAAAAATGGCTGGGTGAAAACTATTCACCTGGGGTATTAGGTCTGTATAGGGCAGATGGCGCAATGAGAAGTCGCCAAAACTGATTTGACATGATTCTAAAAAATGCTACGATTGGGTGAAATAAGAATCAGCTGAAGTGCTGCGCGCATCATTGCAGGCGGGCACACCTGTTTCCGTAGGAAGATGAAATTTCTCCTGCGGCGCTGGTGTGTTCGCCTTTTTTATTTGCCTCAATGTGACCCGATAGGAAAGGAGAGGCATATGTCTACCCATCTAGCGAGGCATCGAGCGGAAATGGAGAAACAGGCATATCCGGCAGTCGAACGCTTTCTACAGTACCATCCTGAATATGCCCTAGCCGCAAATCAGTCCGGCAGCCAAAGCGTGACCAACTACGTGATCTTTGGTCGCCGTATTCTTGAGCGCGGAGGTGAACAACCTGTCGTCTTCAAATACTTCTGCCAGGACGAACGCAAAGAGCGTGAGGTCTATGCGCTGCGCCACTTTGGAACAACGGGCGTAGTCCCGCAATTGCTAGAGGATTATGATAAGCGGCTGATTGTACAATCGCGCATTCCTGGTAACTGGTTCTCCCACCCTGCCAATCCAGCATTTGGCTCGTTTGAGGCACAACGTATGGGCTATACGCTAGGTCAAGCGACCGCCAAACTGCTCAGTATGCCGCTCAGCGCGCAGGCTGCCCAGGAGTATGAGAGCCGCTTCTATGAGGGGCAACCGCTGGTTGACTACTTGCGCGAAATCCTTGACGCATCCTGGATGATTCACGAACGTGTGGATTGTTACCAAAGCCCAATTTTCGCCAGTTCGCTCAAGCATATCGAAGCCAATCTCCCTTATATCCTCAATCAAAAACGCCTGCTTTACCATCAGGATGCGATGAATATGCACTTCCTGGGCAGCAACTTCAGCGGCTTCTTTGATCTAGAAATGTGCCGAGTGGGAACTGAGGCGATGCAAATCGGTTCGCTCTGGACCATCTTCGCAACCCTGGGTATATGGGACGCATTTGTTCAAGGTTACGCTACCATTTCGGGGCGCGAGTTGGGCGAGCAAGACCTAGCCGCGGGCCGCGCGTTCGCCCACTTTCTCGTCTGGCGCTATATCTCGCGCTATGGACGCTGGCGAGGTGAGCCACTAGAGCCAGAGCAACACACGAAAGAAATTGAAGACGCGGCTACATATTCGCGTGATATTGAACGCAATAACACAGTAGGACGTAATCCTTAACCCAAGTTGCCACGATGGGTATTTCGCTGTGGAGGAGTCAATCAATCTGTCATTCCTCCTCGCAGATGCGGCGGAATCCCCTTAATGTGCCAAGGCGCGCAGAAAGGGGATTCCTCCCTCCGGTTGGAATGACGCTCACCTGATAGGTCTGATGTGGCGAAGACTTATTCGGAATTTTTTGAAATTGAGCGTTGACAATCTGGCTAAATAGGAATAAACTACACCCTAGAACAAAAGTTCTACCCCCCTTCTACTCCCATCTACATATTTGCACACAAGGAGGAAGCCATGAGCAGACAGGTTAACGTGCTGGTTGGAACCAATAAAGGGCTGTTTCTCTATCAATCCGACGCCAACCGGCGCGAGTGGAAACTGCGCGGGCCATTTCTGAGTGGTTGGGAAGTTTACAGCGTGCTCGGTGACAGCCGTCACGGACAACGCATCTTTGCAGGCACATCGCATATGGCTTATGGCCCTACCCTGCGTGTGAGCGAAGATTTTGGCGAGACGTGGCAGCAGATTTCCGATGGCCCTCACTACCCGGCTGAGACCAACTTTAAGCTCAATCGCTTCTGGCAAATTGTGCCAGGTCATGAGAGCGACCCAGACACACTTTTTGTCGGGGCCGAGGAGGCAGGCATCTTTGTCAGCCGCGACCGTGGAGCAAGCTGGCAGGAGTTAGATGGGTTGACCAAGCACCCTACGCGCCCCGGTTGGTTCCCTGGAGCCGGTGGCATGTGTCTCCATACGATTTTAATCCACCCCACGAATCCCAAACGGATGTGGGTCGCCATGTCGGCAGTAGGCGTTTTCCGCAGCGACGACGGCGGCGAAACCTGGCAGAGCCGCAATCAAGGGCTGGGGCGTGCTGCCACAGGACAACCATATCCCGAAGTCGGCTACTGTGTTCATAAAATGGCGCTCGATCCGGAGGACCCCAACACGTTATATATGCAAGAGCATACTGGCGTCTTTATGTCCACCGATGGTGCCGACTCCTGGTTCCCCATCGAAGAAGGACTTCCATCCGACCGCATACAGCACCCGGAAATGATGCCCTTTGGCTTTCCCATTGCCGTTACACGCATAGGCGATCTCTTTCTCGTGCCGCTCGAAAGCAGTGAACAGCGCACCGTGCGCGGGGGCAAGCTCTTAGTCTACCGGCGCGTGCGCGGCGGATCGTGTTGGGAGCCGGTGGGCGATGTGCTGCCCGATGAGCCGCGCCATGTTAGTGTGCTGCGCGATGCAATGACGACGGATGGTATGGAGCAGGAGGGGCTTTACTTTGGCACGACCTCCGGAGAACTCTATGCGTCGCTGGATCGGGGCGAAAATTGGCAGCGCCTCCCTGGACAACTCTCGCGCATCCTCACTGTCAAAACGTGGTCGGTGGAGGCATAAGATGCCAATTGAAGTACGTGTGCCAGCCCTGTTGCGTGATTGTACGAACCAGAAAACTCGCTTTGCACTAGAGGCAACTACACTGGCGGAGGCTTTGACAAAGCTCATAGAGGAGTATCCGCTGTTGCGGGTTCATCTCTATGAC
>CAMPHP010000023.1 GCA_946885925.1 uncultured Litorilinea sp. | reverse complement strand
AAGGCGGTGACGAGGATCGCTGCACCAAAGGCGATATTCTTGCGGTTTTGCATCGAGACTGCTCCTCAAAAGTTCTGGTTAATGTATCAAAAGCTGGTTGTATATGGCTACGCTCTACTTGGACTTATCCCCGCGGGACTCAGCCCAGAAGGCGTTGTCATGTGCTGGATGTTTGCATCCGTTCTTCACACCAACCAGTATAGCCAAGCATGATGAGCCTGACCTTAGGAGCAGCCTATGGCAAGTTTAAGAATAGTTTATGAAGTAGTAGCCCTGTCCAAAACATTATTCGCTGCATCATTTGCTGCGTCATCCTCTGCGTCATCCTCTGCGACAACGCTCTCCTCCCAGGTAAAACAACTGAGAATGCCCAGATGGTCAGAGAGAAAATTACGATAGTTGCCCACGAGTTGTACGGGTTGATCCAGACAAAGCTGGCTCTCGACGGTAATGGGGCGATGCTGGGGGCGACGCACAAAGACAAAATCGATGGGCAAGGCATAGTGTGATGGCACACCTGGCAGCGGGCGATAGGTTGGGCGCGTATCTTCAGCCATTGTATCCTCCATGCCGCTGGCCTCAAGAAATTCGTGATAGAGCCAGGAGCCGCGCGGGAGATTAAAGTCACCAACTAAGATCACCAATGCCTCAGCAGGTAGCGTTGTAATCACGGTTGCCAATTGGCGCAACTGTGCCTGTTGGCGTAAGGCGGGCTTCCCACTGCGATCATAATTCGCCGTATAGTTAGCCATGATGTGAGTGTTAATAGAGATTATGGGGAGGCCGCCATGTTCGTAGTGGGTGATGAGCAATCCCTTGTCGAGCAGCCGGTCCATGATCTCCAGGCCCAACCAGCGACCTTGCTCTACATAAGAAGTGTAAGCATGTTTGACGACAGGCAAACGGGAGAAGGTTACCAGTCCACCGCGCGGCCGTCCTCGTTTGGGCGCATGGATAGCATCCACATGATAAGGGGTGGCTGTGGTAAGGGTGCGCCGGAAGAGATGCTGGTGGATTTCTTGTAGACAGACTATATCTGCGCCTAGTTTAGCCAATTCCCTTGAGAAGGCAGTGATGCGGAAAGGCGTATCCCAATTCAGAATTGCAAACGTATTAAAAGTGAGAAGTGATAGTGTGTTCATCAGTATTATGCTCCTGTTGGAGTTGCCGCGGTCGCCTCAAGCGGAAGGCTCAGGGTAAATGTTGCCCCTTCTCCCTCCAGGCTGGTGACCGTAAGTGTGCCTCCATGTCCTTCTGCCAACTGGCGCGCCAGGGCAAGACCAATGCCCATGCCTTGGTGTCGCCGCTGTTGGGTTGGGCTGCGATAGAAAAATTGAAAGATGCGCTCTTGTTCGGCCAAGGCAATGCCAGGGCCGTTTTCGCTCACAGTTATGTTGACATGGCTGGGGTTGTGTTCTGGACAGGCAAAGGCTTCTACATGAACAGCACCCCCAGCAGGTGTATATTTAAGGGCATTGTAGATGAGATTGTCCAAAATTTGTGCTATGCGTTTGGGGTCACCCTGAATGATGGGCAGCGTAGGGCTCACTGTCCAGGTAAAATCGATTGCTCGATCCTTGGCATTAAGGACTGCCTGTTGCGATTGATGCTCCACCACTTCGCCTACATCTATCGGGCCAACGTTCATGCGCAATCCCTTATACTCCAACTCGCCGAGCAGTGCTAAATCCTCGACTTGCAAGCTCATCTGGTCAATCTGGTCGTCTATACCCGCGGCTAGCTCGAGGGCAAGCGCAGGATCAGGATTATTGCGAATTGTTTGTGCTGCGGCTTTAATTGCCCCCAATGGCCGGCTGAGTTCGTGGACAATGCCAGTGAGCAGTGAGGTGCGCGAGCTTTCCAGTTCCACCAAACGCGCACCCATTTGGTTAATGGCTTCTGCTAACATTCGGATTTCGGTGGGGCCACTCTCTGGTGCTTTTTCTAGAGGGGCAGTTGGGCGGAAGCGGCTCACGATATCGGCCAAGCGGCGCAGGGGGGCAGCGACCGACTGAGCAAGTGCGAGACCGATAAGCAACGACAAGGTCGCACCCAGCCCTACCGTTACCCAAACCAGTGTACGCAGTGGAGCCAGACGCCGCTGGATCTCCTGTAGATTATGGGAGAGGCGCACAGCCCCCAAGATTCGATTGGGGCCAAGGCTGACTGGCACTGCCACATCGACAATTTGCCCGCGCAAGATAACGTTGTTGTTAATTGACCAAGTCGATTGTCCTTGTAACGCGGCAAAGACTACATCGCTTGCAACAAGTTGGCCGGTGGCGGGCGGGCTGTCAAACCAACTAGCAGCCAAGATGCGCCCGTTGGTATCAACTAGCATGATTTGGGCAGTGCTACGGGTTTGTAGTTGCTCTAGGACGAACTGGGCCAAAATCGGATCATGCCAGATTTGGGGCTGGTCGCGCGTAAACGCGGCAATAATGGCTCCCTGCGCTGCCAACTCGGCGGCGAGATTGTCGAGGAAGTAAGTTCGCTCTAGCTGGTAAAGTAGAATCGTGCCCAGCAGTGCCACAAAGATGAGAACGGGAATGGCATGGCTAAGGGCTAGGCGCGTGCGAAGACTGTGCAGCATGGGCAAGCTCCTAGGGCGCAACCAACTTATAGCCTGTGCCACGTATCGTAAGCAGACGGCGGGGATGGGCAGGGTCATCTTCAAGCTTTTCGCGCAACCATCGTATATGCACGTACAAGGTTTGGCTTTCCCCAATCCATTCAGCGCCCCACACTCGTTCGAGCAACTCGTTCAGGCTGAGGACGTGGCCCGCGTGTTGGGCCAACGTGTGCAGCAGGTCAAACTCTTTGGGCGCGAGGTCAACAAGACGGGAGCCAACACGGACTTCGCGTGCCGCGGGGTTGATGTGTAGATCCCCCACGCTGATTGGGCGTACTTGGGGCGAGGCTACGGGTGCCTGGCTGCGGCGTATAACCGCTTTGACATGCGCCAGCAGCACATCCATATCAAAAGGCTTGGTGATATAGTCATCGGCACCCAACTCCAGACCCACGATTTCGTCCAGTTCGCGGCGGCGTCCAGTGACGAAAATCACAGGGAGCAAGGGAGCGTCACGGCGCAGAGCACGCAGGGCTTCCATGCCATCCATGCCGGGCAGCCCTACATCAAGCAGCACTAAATCGGGAACTTGACGCTGTACACTACGCAGAGCCTCTTCAGCGTTGGGCGCGGTCTCGACCAGATAACCTGCTTGGCCGAGGCTAACAGCCACACTGCGGCGCATGAGCGCATCGTCATCAACAACAAGAATCGTCTTGGGCATAACAGGAACAGAAATTCGCATTGAATCCATTCAGAACAAAATCGCGCCACAGATCGTCAGCATTTTGTCATTGCATGTTCGGCAATTAATTCTGCCAGCTCCGTATAATGAAGTTTATATAATAAAGCCAATAACACTACGTGGTTTTTCTGGCAGTGATTCATTCCGGCTGCATGGCAAAGTTCATTATAGCACTAGGCGCAAGCCAAACTGTTTTCACCCATCCAGACCCTTAATAAAAAGTTATGAATTCTTGAAGTTATGAATTCTTGGTGGGGCAGAGCGTACGATTGGACAACGATTAACCGCCGTAGCATCCGCAAGGGGGCGAATGGGCCATGTGGGCCTGGCAAAATTGGCGGATACTTTGACCGGTTTCGACCCCGTGTGCTACAATTTCAGAGGATCGTACCCATAGGGTCATGCTATAGGAAGCTCATGGATCAAACGCAAACGGTCGCGCCACCTAGGATCGCTACGTCAAGTGTTACGTCAAGTGTTACGTCAAGTGATCAGCCAAGTATTACACCAAGTACTATAATGTCGAAACGTGCGGAGCCGCCGAGCGATTTGGATGTGGCGATCGTCATTTTGAATTACAACACGGTCGATCTGCTGCGCGACTGTCTACAGTCGCTCCTTGCCAGCGACACTTCTCTGCGCTATCACGTTTGCGTGGTGGACAATGCCAGCAACGACGGTAGTGCGGCGATGGTGCAGGCCGAGTTTCCTGCTGTTCATCTGATCGAGAACCGGGTGAATCGTGGCTTTAGCACAGGCAACAACGATGGGTTACGCTGGTTTGGCTTTGGCATAGATGAGGTTCGGGAGAATTTCCGCCCAGCACGGTATGTGCTGCTGCTGAATCCTGATACGCTGCTGCCTGCTACATCCTTGACAGCTATGGTACGCTTTATGGATGAGCGGCCCCAAGTCGGCATCGCAGGACCGCGTGTGCGCCGTCTAGATGGTAGTTTGGATCGCGCCTGCCGGCGCAGTTTTCCAACGCCCCAAGTGAGCTTTTATCGTATGGTGGGGTTGAGTAAACTCTTTCCCAACAGCCGTCGCTTCAATGCCTATAACATGGCCTTTTACGCCGAAGACGCTGTGCATCCGGTGGATTCGGTCGTGGGGGCTTTTATGCTTTTGCGGCGAGAGGCGATTGCCCAAGCTGGTTTGCTAGATGAAAGCTTCTTTATGTATGGGGAAGACCTAGACTGGGCTAAGCGTATCAAGGATGCTGGTTGGGAAGTCTGGTATAACGGCCAGGTCGAGATTACGCATGTTAAGGAAGCTGCCAGCCGCCAGAGTAGCAAGTCCCGCATTGACTTCTATGAAGCAATGTGGATCTTCTATGATAAGCACTATCGCCAGGAGACAAACTGGTTGTTGGACAAGGCGATTGTGCTGGGTATTGTCGTCAAAGGCGGTATGGATGTCGCACGTCATTTGTGGGAGTTTACACGCCGAGGGTCGGAGGGCGATATGAGCGCTCGCCCACAGCGCAAGAGCGCGTCGAGCAAGCGCACAGATTCTGCGCCTGCATCGAACCAACCCTCTTACTAATTATTGAACGATAACCCAGGAATGAACCAGGACTATGCAGCAGAGTCTCACTGAGACGAGTAGCTATCCTGAATATCGTACACGACGCAGCCATCGTCCGGTCTTGATGAAGCGTGCCCAGTTTTTCTTTATACTGGCGCTGCTCTGCATCGACATTGGGGCAACGTGGCTGAGTTTTGTTTTGGCTCACATGGTGCTGGACAACAATCCGAATGTCATCATTGGGCCATTCCTAGAGTTCTGGCCGCTACCCGCAATTTATACAGCTGTGTTGGTCATTATTTTCTTTAGCCAGCGCATGTATCAGCGGCGGCGTCCGGTCAGCCACCTAGATGAGTTCTTTAAGCTCATCTTCTATAACCTGTTTTGCATGTTGATCACCGTGGCCGTACTGGCTCTTGGGCTGCCCGATTTTGTCTATCACCGGCCCTTTATTTTGATGGGAACTGCGATCAACATTGTGCTGCTGACGGCATTGCGCGCGATTCATGCACAGGTTCAGTGGCAGGCGCAGGCTAGAGGTGTGGGCGATGACCGGGTGCTGGTGATTGGCACTGGCGAGGTAGGCCAGATGCTCATGCAGAAGATTCTGCAGAACCGCAAACTGGGCTATCATGTCACCGGCTTTATCGACAGCGGTAAGCATGTTCGCCGCCCAAAGGTTATGGGAGTGCCAGTTTTAGGAACCCTGGTCGATATTCCTTCTGTCATTGAGCAGTATGGCATTGACGAGGTTGTGATTGGTCTGCCAGAGAGCAGCCATCAAGAGTTGGTCGGCATTATCAGCCTTTGTGAGCGTGAGAAGGTAGGCATCCGCGTCTTCCCTGATGTCTTCCAAATTATGGCGACCGAGGTAGGTATTGGTGACTTAGGTGGGCTGCCACTACTGACCATGCGCGATGTGGCGCTGCAAGGGTGGAAGCTGACCCTCAAGCGGGGCATGGATATTGTGCTGAGCGCGATTACCCTCGTCTTGCTGAGTCCTTTCTTGTTATTAGCGGCATTGCTAGTCAAGCTGGATAGCCCTGGTCCAGTCTTTTATATTCAAGAACGTATGGGGCTGGATGCCATTCCCTTTAAGATGATCAAGTTCCGTTCGATGCGTATGGATGCTGAATTAAATGGCCCTGGCTGGACGACCCCGAATGATTCCCGCCGCACCAAGTTGGGCAGCATCATGCGCCGGTTTAACATTGATGAATTGCCCCAGTTTATCAATGTGCTGCTCGGTGATATGAGCCTGGTAGGGCCGCGTCCTGAGCGTCCGGTTTATGTGGAGCAATTCCGCCAAAGCATCCCACGCTATATGGATCGCCATCGTGAAAAAGCGGGGATTACGGGCTGGGCACAGGTCAATGGGCTGCGCGGTGATACCTCGATCATCGAACGTACCAAGTATGATTTGTGGTACATCGAGAATTGGTCATTGGCGTTGGATATAAAGATTCTGATCCGAACAATGATACAATGGCTCCTTGGCACGAACCGGAATGCTTATTGAGAAATTTAAGTGAGAGACTTAAGTGAGAAACTTAAGTAAGGCATAATAGGCAGTTAGATGATAGGATGCTCGTCTTCCAAGGAGAGGTCTTTGGCAGAGAGCTTATTTGTTCGGATAGGATTTTTCTAGTTCGTTTTGATTGAAACTATGGTGAACCAACCAATATCATTGACCCCACGCCAAGCAAGCCTGTTGGGGATCGTGATTCAAGAATATGTGCAAAAAGCGCAGCCCGTAGGTAGCAGCGCCATCGCTCAACAATATGATTTGGGTGTGAGTTCAGCAACCATCCGTAATGACCTAGCCGCGCTAGAGCGCGAGGGCTTGCTGACACATCCCCATACAAGCGCTGGGCGTGTACCTACAGATATGGGCTATCGCTATTTTGTGCAACATCTGCTTGCTGATGCCGAGCTTTCCACTTCAGAACGAAGCGATATTCGTATCCAGTTTAGTCAAGCACGGCAGGAACTGGATCAATGGCTTCGCTTGAGCACATCGGTCTTGGCCCGCACCACCCAAGCTGCCGCACTGGCGACCGCACCGCGCACCAGTATCAGCCGCTTTAAGCATTTGGAACTGGTGGCGATCCACGGTAGCAAGGTGTTGCTGATTTTGGTGTTGCAAGAAGGCACAGTCAAGCAGCAGTTGTTGGATCTGGATCAGCCTGTCGAACAACCAGAGTTGAGCCGCACCAGCAACGAATTAAATGATCAACTTGCTGGCATGAGCGCGAGCACCGTTTCGGAAAAATACGCCTCGCTCTCGCCTTTTGCCCGCCAAGTGGCCCTATTGGTGGGCGATTTGATGGCACGCATGGATCGCCAATCTAGCAGCCAGATTTATCGTGATGGTCTGATGCAGATCTTAGATGCACCTGAGTTTGCCGAAGGCGACAATGTGCGGCGCATCGTCCAGGTCTTTGAGGAACAGTCGGTGCTAGAGCAGGTGGTTGATAATTTTGGCGATATGGAAGACATTCATGTTGTCATCTCTGGCGACGGACGCTTTGCTGAGCTCCGCGACATCAGCTTGGTCTTGGCGCGCTATGGTGTCATCGATCATGCTACTGGCGTATTGGGCGTCATCGGTCCGCGCCGGATGCCCTATGGACGGACGATGGGGGCTGTGCGCTTTGTGGCCGCGCTGATGAGTGAAATGGTTGAAGAAATCTACACCCCTTGAGGGTTATTCGAGATGTTCGGAATGAGGATTAGGTATGAGTGAGGAAAAGCAGGTAGCAAAAAATGCTGAACAAGTGCAGGGGAACGCAGAGTCGACCCCGCAAGTACTTGAAGGCGAAATCGTTGACGAGACAGTAGACGAGGTACTAGACGAGACAGAAGCGGCGGTTAGCGAAGAGCGTGCGCTGATTGAGCAACTGCGTGAGGAATTGAGCGCGGCTCAGGCAAAAGCCGATGACTATTTGGATAAGCTTCAACGTAGCGCGGCAGAGTTTCAGAACAGCCGCCGCCGCCTGGAGAGCCAGTTAACCGAGGAGGTAGAACGGGCAAATGGCGCGTTGATCCGGCGGTTGCTGCCAGTGCTGGATGATCTGGATTTGGCTTTCCAAAATGTCCCTGCTGATTTGCAGAAAGCAGAGGCCCAAGAGGGTCCGGATCTGCAAGTCGCATTGCTCCAGGGTTTCCGCCAGATTCGCAAAAAACTGCTCGATCTACTAGCCGATGAAGGTGTGGCGGTCATCGATACGTCTGGTGAGTTTGACCCGAATCTGCATGAAGCGATTAGCAGTGAACCAAGCGATACAGTGCCGAGTGGGCACATTATTGCTGAAGTGCGCGCTGGATATACCTATAAAGGGCGAGTGCTACGCCCTACTCTCGTACGCGTTGCGATGTAGACTTGCCGCCTATTAGATGGCGGTGGATAGGATCAAGCGTTCTATGGCGGTGATTGATGCCGCGCCCCGACAAATACGAGGCAACATCCAGGCAGGGATCCGTCCTTTTGATATTGGACGAGATCTGCGTCCGGTGGCTGAGTTAATTGCAGATGCCTTTACGAATGAGCTTGACCCCCGTGGGTTGGCTGCATTGCGCGAAATGCGCATTATGAGCCATCTCAGTGGGTTGCTCAAGTTACTTTCGCGCAGCACGAGTGAGCTAGAAGATGTCTTTAGCGGCTTTGTCTGGGTGGAAGATGGCAAGATCGTTGGCAATGTTACTGTGCAGCGGGCCGACAAGTATGGCAACCGCTGGCAGATTGCCAACGTTGCGGTTGCCAGTGCCTATCGCGGGCGCGGCATTGCACGGCGGCTGATGGAGCGAGCCTTGGACCATGTGGCGAATGCCGATGGTCGTTGGGTCGTATTACAGGTCTATGACCACAATGCGGTGGCACGGCGGCTCTATGCGCGCTTGGGCTTTGAGGAAGTGGGCGGCATGATGGATCTGCGGCTGGAGCGAGTGCCAAAGGTCGAAATGCCGCCAAGCGCCACTAACTTTCATCCATTTAGCCAGCACCAGTGGCAGCCCCTGTATGAACTGGCGACGAACCAACTGAATGCTCAAACGCAGTGGTGGCGCGCCATCCGGCGCAGCGATTTTCAAACATCATTTGAACAGCAGATCGGTGCATGGTTGTGGAACCAGTTGGGTCGCCAACGGATCTACAGGCGCGCTTTCCAGAATCCCCGCCACTTTGAAGCAGCGCTTGTGCTGACCGTAGAGCGGTGGCGCGGAACACATGAACTGCAAATGTGGGTACGACCAGAGCAGTATGGCATGTATGAGCATTATCTGGTACAGTGGGCGTTGGCAACCTTGCAGGAGTACCCGCGCTGGCCTGTGAAGGTTACATTGAGCAGCGAGCATAGTGCGGGAATTACGGCAGTCAAGTCCTTTGGCTTTCAGCATCAGCAAACGTTGGTCACTATGCGCCGCCGGGTAGGGGATGCGTAGACGGTGGGTCTTCGTTCCCGCGTTCAAATTGCTTTGTCTGTGGAGCTTTCCAAAGGTAACAACTTGAATAAGCCGTGAGATCAACCATGAGATTAAGGAGAGAGCGCCGGTGGCACAATTCGTGATTCGCATTGTCATTAATGCCGTTGCCTTGTGGGTGGCCGATCCCATTGTACCAGGCCTGACCCTTTCAGATAGCGTAGGGGAGTTGGTCCTGGTCGCGATAGTCTTTGGCTTGGTTAACGCCTTTATTAAGCCGATTGTCCAGATTCTTTCCTGTCCTCTAACCATCGTGACACTTGGACTGTTCACCTTTGTCATCAACGCATTGATGCTGATGCTGACGGGGTGGCTGACAGGTGGGGCTGTCTCGACTGATAGTTTCTGGTCGGCGCTGTTAGGTGCTATAATAGTGAGTATTGTTAGCACCGTCATGAGCTGGGTTTTGGTTGACAACGACTAATCTCCTGCATTCAACAATCGAGGTTTACTTATTGACGGTGCGGCGGTCACCACGGTGGAGTGCCGTGCCGTTCTGTTTTTTCTGATATGAATTCGCTCCTTTTGGGCTACTGCGTCTTAGTTGGCGTTTTGTGCCCGTATTGCAAAGGAAAAGTTTAGAGACCCCCCTATGCGTGTCCGATTTTTGCACATGGCCGATTGTCACCTGGGCTATCGGCAATACAACTTGCGTGAGCGGTTCAATGATTTTGGCCGTGCCTTCTTTCACGTCATCGACGTGGCGATTGCCGAGAAGGTGGATTTCGTCCTGTTGGCGGGCGATCTCTTTCATAAGCGTGCGATTGATGCCTTGACATTGAACCAAGCAATGGCTGCTTTGGAAAAGCTACGTAATGCCAAAATCCCTTGCATTGCCGTCCAGGGTAATCATGAACATGCCTATTACGATGACTTCATTGGCTGGATGGAGTTCCTAAATCTGCGCCAGTATGTCATTTTGCTAGACGCAGAATTTAAGGAAGGCAAGCCAGAGCTAAGAGGCTACGCCCAGCGCAAAGGCTCCTATTTTGATCCAGTCCCCGGTGTGCGCGTGCATGGCTTGCGCTACTATGGCGCGGGTACGGCCAAAGCGGTCGATGGCTATAGTGCCTCCTTGTGCGATCTGCCGCGGGATGGCGTGGAGTACAGCATCTTTATGACTCACGCTGGGATAGAAGGCGAAGTGGAGCAGATGAGCGGCCTGTCCATGCGCGAATGGTCCTGCCTGCGTTCTCATGCCGACTATGTGGCACTGGGTCACATTCACAAGCCCTTTACGCGCGACGAGTGGATCTACAATCCGGGTAGTTTGGAGACTTGTGCAAGCACCGAGGCCAGTTGGAATGATCGCGGCTATTACATCGTAGACGTGGATACATCCGTCAACGAAGGGTCAAAGCACATGGCGAAGCTGATCGCGAATCCGCGGCGACCTTTTGAGCGATTACACCTCAAGACTGACCTGATTGAGTCGCCGGATGAGGTGCATAGACAAGCGCGCGAACTGATGATGCGGCGTGCGCGCGATCTGGGGCCATCGCGCATGGAACCAGATAAGAGGCCGATTGTAGATTTCTATCTCCACGGTCTGCTCAATTTTGATCGTTCGGCTATGCCCTTGACCGTCTTTGAGGAGATGGCGAAGGAGATCCTAAACGCACTCCATCCACTGGTGCGAAATAATTGCCACAGCGCCGACTATGCTTTTGAACCAGGCGAGACTGTCAACCGCCAGACGTTGGAACGCACTGTGCTGGCTGACCTCTTTAGCCGTGATGCACGTTTTGCGCCACGCAGCCGCCAGTGGGCTCGTCTGGCGCTAGATCTCAAGACGCTGACATTGGATGGAGCCAGTCCCGAAGCTATCTTGGATGAGCTTGAGCAGAGGATGGAGCGGATTGAGCAAGAAGAGGTACAAGTAGAACCGCTAGCGCGCGTGCCCGCAGGCGAGGCAGAGGCATATGCAAGTCTTAACGGTTGAGCTTGAAAACGTTAAGAGCTATGAACAGGCGAAAGTCACCTTTACCAATGGTGTCAACGCCATCGTCGGCCACAACGGCGCGGGCAAGAGCACAATCCTTGAGGCGATTGGCTTTGTGCTCTTTGATGCACTGGACTATAACCACCAGGAGTTCATCCGCAATGGAGCGAAGAGTGCCAGAGTGCGTGTCACCTTTGTCTCGAGTGCCGATGAGCGTGCCTATGAAGTCGAGCGGCGTATCGGCAGCAGCGCCCACTATGTGGTCTTTGACCCGGACTTAGGAACACGCGTCTGCGAGGGTAAGGCCGATGTGCTGCGCTTTTTGCGCCAACATTTGAACATCGAGCCAGGGGCCGATTTAACATCGTTATTTAAAGATGCAGTCGGCGTACCCCAGGGGACATTGACCGCGGCCTTTTTGCTCAATGATGCCAACCGCAAAAAGATCTTTGAGGCGCTGCTGCGCGTGGAGGAATATTCGCGCGTCTGGGAAAAGCTGCGCGAGCCACTCAATCTGCTCAAGACACGCAAGAATGAGGTCGGTCTAGAGATCAGCCGGCTGCAGGGGCGATTGGAGCGGTTGCCTGTGTTGGAAGCGGAGATCGCCGAACGTAAAACGACCATCAGCACAACGCAACGTGATTTGGGCAAAGCCACCAAAGAGCTTGATGTTGTGCAGACGACGCGGGCCAGGCTGGAGAAAGTGCGTGATGAGGTGCTCAATGCCGAGCGGGCGTTGGCAGAGGCACAGCGTAAGTTGCAAGGCGTTCAGGCGCACTATCTTGCCGCAGAACAGGCGCGCGCAGATGCCGCCACCGCGCATAAGCTCGTTGCAGAGAATCAAGCCGGACACGCGCTCTATGTAGAGGCGCAAGCCACGCAGCGCGCATTGGATGCTCGTGTGCGCCAGCGCCAACAGGTAGAAGCTCAGCGATCCGCAGCAGATAAGCGTGTTGCCTTGCACGAGGCCCAGGCGCGTACCTTGCAGCAGGAGCTTGAGCGTGTGATTGCGGCAGAAGCGACCGTGGCTGAACTCCAAGATGCAGTGGCAGAGCAGAAATGGAAGGCCTGGTCTTCATCATCAACGGCCAGGAGGATGCCCGTCGCGCGGTGACCCAGCAGCAGGAGCAACTTAAACGTTTGCAGGCACGCTGCGCCGACATTGAACGTCAATTGGGCGAGGCGCAGCAGGTGGAGCAGCAACTCCAGACGACAGTTCTCCAGAGTGAAACGCGCCGGACCGATTTGGATAAAGAGCGTGAACAGCTGGCGTTGATGAAAAGCCAGGCTGATCTGATCAAGGAGCAGTCGGCGCGTTTGGAGGATGTGCAGACCGCGCTCTGTCCAGTCTGTGAACAGCCCTTGACCGCAGCACATCGCAAGGAGATCTTGGCACGCAATACAGCTCGTCTGGATGAGATGCGTAACAGCTATCGCGATGTGAACAAGCAGGTGCAAACGTTGGAGGCGATGCTCAAGAGCGACCAAGCAGCCATCCAGCAGTGGCAGACGGCATTGCTCAAGTTGCCCCGCGCTGATGAAGCAGCCAAACTTGGCGAGGAAGTGGCGCATGCCCAGAAGCAACTCGACCAAGCAGCGGCCCAAGTCGCATTGTTGGCAGATGCAGCCCAACAAGTGCAATCACTCAGTGAGGCATTAGCCGCGCTGGGTGATCCGCGGCGGCGCTATGCCGTGGCAGCAGAACAGGCAGGTCGTCGCAAAGGGGTGGAGAGCCAATTGGCCCAGGCGCATAGCGAAGTCGCCGCGGCACAGGCTGAGCTTTCTAAGCTGCAGGCTGCGCTGGCCGAATTTGGCGATTTGGAAGCAGAGCTTGATGCGGTGGAAGCGATGCTGAAAACGCACCAGATGGCCTACCAG
>CAMPHP010000022.1 GCA_946885925.1 uncultured Litorilinea sp. | reverse complement strand
TGGCGAGTAACTTTGCTTTGGCCTGCTTGTCCTTTAACCCCAGCAGCCACATGCTGAAAGGCCTTTTCCCTTCGATTGTCTGATATTCTTCTATCTTATACACGCTTATTGTGTAGCCTAAAAGCTACACTTTGTCAAGTGAATATTGGATAACTGAATCTTAACTCACGCTGCTTTCCCTTGTAAGGCAAAGAAGGCTGTAACCGCTTGTGTATGCAAGGGCCATGCGAGTTCTGTTGGCTCCGAGATGAAGGCGCGCTCAGTCGCTTCGTCGTTGAGTGCAAAGGCGGGCAGGTCGGCGCTATGCAGGGGCGCAGCTTGACCGACGATAATAATCGTACCATCAGGCGCACTAAAGACTGTCACCAGTTGGATCCCTGCGGGGTCAATGGTGATGCCTGTTTCCTCTAGGACCTCGCGCGCTCCTGCTTCTTGCCAGCTTTCACCCAAATCAATATAGCCTCCTGGCAGTGCCAGTTTGCCCTTGTGCGGCTCAATGTTGCGACGCACAACCAAAAGCCCCTCGTCAACCGGCACTAGGACAATGGTTACGGGAAGGGGATTCTGGAAGGTTATGTTGTTGCAATTGGCACAGCGGCGGGGCCAGGATTGGTCAGCAGCGTAGGCGTGACCGCAGAAGGAACAATGGCTGTTCTTGCGATATGCCGGCGGTGCAGCAGGGGGTGTATGAGCCGTTGTCATAGATACGGGTTTCTAGCCTTTAAGACCTTGGGTGGCGATACCTTCAATGATATAACGTTGCAGGATCAAGTAAATCACAAAGATGGGGATGATCGCCAAAACCGCGGCAGTTGTAAAGAGGTGATATTCCACAAAGAATTGCCCCACATACTCCACCAATCCCACAGTGACGGGATACATCTCCGTTCGCTGGGCAACGACCAAGGGCCAAAGCAGGTCATCGTATTTGAAGATAAAGACGATGATCGCCAGCGCAGCTAGGTTGTGGCGCACGAGTGGCAGAACGATGCGGGAGTAGATGTCTAACTCGTTTGCCCCGTCGATGCGCGCGGCGTCGAGTAGATCACTTGGGATGCTAAACATGGCTTGCCGCATGAGAAAAACGCCGAATGGAAAGACCACCCAGGGGAGAATCATGCCCCAATAGGTGTTGACCATCGGTATCCCGGTCCAGTCTTGAATACGGAGCAGGATCTTAAATAATGGCAGTAGGTAGGTGACGAAGGGCACCATCGAGGCTGCCAGGATAAACCAAAAGAGCAGATTTCCCAGGCGCGAGGCATCTTTGACGATGACATAGCCGATCAGGCTGCTGGTTAGGAGCACAACAATGGTTGTGCCGCCGGAGTAGATGAAGGAGTTGAGGAAATAGCGCGCAAAGGCCGCGCGCCAGACCTCGCCATAGTTGGCGATGGTAAAGGTTTGGGGCCACCAG
The DNA here is from genome assembly GCA_946885925.1 of uncultured Litorilinea sp. Next base: position 11,828 of record CAMPHP010000022.1, on the reverse strand, counting down.
GTAGGTGGAATCTCACGCAGTTCGGCGGCGCTCTTAAAGGAGGCAATCAACACCCAATAGAAGGGGAAGAAAAAGACGAGCGCGGCGAAGGTTAGCAGTAAATAGACCAGGGCGCGTCCCAGGATTCGATAGACGCGCCCTGCGGTGAGTGGACGTGTCGTGGTGGTCGGGCGGCTGGGCAGGGTGGCGCGTGATGCAGTTTCCATCGTGCCTCCATAATATCCATAATAAGCGTGAATCGCGGCAGGTTACGGAGCCGGGTGGATCGGATCGACCCAATAAACCGTCTCGGGCTGCTCTACGACAGGAATATCCAAATTGACGACAATAGGTTCTTGGTCGGAGCGGACGACCACGCAAAATAGAGGCTCATCTGGGCTGGCGTTGATCTCTTGGTGGGGGACAAAGGGAGGAACAAAGATGAAGTCGCCGGGACCAGCTTCGGCAACATATTCTAATTGTTCGCCCCAGCGCATGCGCGCGCGTCCGCGTACTACGTAGATGATGCTTTCCAATGAGCCATGATGGTGTGCGCCGGTCTTGGCATCCGGGTGAATATTAACAGTGCCAGCCCAGAGCTTGTTAGCTCCGGCGCGGGCGTGATTAATCGCCGCGGCGCGTGTCATACCCTCGGTCTGAGGCGTGTTGAAATCGAGTTGGTCACCAGGAATAATGCGGACGCCCTGGCTGCGCCAATCTGGTGTAGTCATCTATCAATCCTCCAAATGCGTCTCACGCAGAGACGCTGAGAGAAAGCTAATCTCTGTCCTTCGCGTAACATGAAACCTCAAAACTAATTGGTCACAAAAAATCAATAGTCGTAGGTGGCACGGATAAAGCGATATTGAAGATAGCCTACCACAACCATGATCAAGAAAAAGATAGCCGCCATCGCACTGCCATAGCCTTCGTGTCCATAGGCAATGGCAGTGTTGAAGATGTGAAAGGCCATCAAGTTGGTTGCAAAGTTGGGGCCACCGCGGTTGCCGCCCGCTTCAGCCGTCATAACATAGACTTCGGTAAAGGCGAGAAAGGCGGAGAGCGTGGTAATAATCACCACAAAGGCTAGGGTTGGCATGAGCAGGGGGATAGTGATATGCAAGAAGCGCCGCCAACCGTTGGCTCCGTCCACCGCTGCTGCTTCAAAATAGTCTTTAGGAATTGATTGGAGACCTGCAAGAAAGAGTACCATCGCGTATCCCGCTTCTTTCCAGATACGCAGAATGGCAAGTGAACGCAATGCCCACTCACTGGTGTTAAGCCAGCGGATTGGGCCGATGTCAATCCAACTTAAGATGAGGTTGAGCAATCCTTGTTGGCCTGGCAGATAGAGATAACGCCAGACCAGGGCGACTGCTACCAGAGGCACGACATAGGCCATAAAGAATGTGACCGTGAAAAAGCCGCGCACGGTGTAATTGCGGATGGTGTTGACCGTGATGGCAAGGAGCAGACCCAGGATCACCACACCGGGAACGACCATCAATGCGAAAGTGAAAGTGACTCGTAAGGAGATCCAGAAGTCGCGATCGTCCATGAGACGAGTGTAATTATCCAAACCTGTAAATTTGAAGATGCCTGGCTCCTTGACAAAGAGGCTCCAATAGAACATCTCCATAATGGGTAGCCAGATCATAAAGAACATAAAGAGGAATGCCCCTAGAAGGACAATCCGCCCCATCCTATGTTTGGGCAGCCAGTTTTCAGTAGTCATGGTACACGTCTCAGACTATATAAACTCATGAGTAAACTCACGAGTGAGCTTGTGAATATTTGCGTGGTGCGCCGGTCAACGACCTGACCGGCGCACGGAACAAGCACGAAACAAGATAGCAAATGGTTAGCCAATCACGGTCAACCAACTACGGTCAACCAACTACGGTCAACCAACTACGGTCAACCAACTACGGTCAACCATTGTGGGTTTGCTTCATAGTCAGCGGCACTGAGGATGCTCCACTGCGGGTTGGCCTGGAGGAACTCGTTGGCTGCTGCTTCTTCACGCTGGAGCACGGTCACAATGTCCTCACCTTCATCGCGAATCGAAGGGGCTAGCCGGTTGGTGATATTCACCAGTTCAACTGGCCAAAAACCTGGGTCAACTGTGTTTTCCGGGCGGTTTTTGATGGCAATGGCTGCCCAATGGGGGCCGGACTCTTCGTTGAACTCTGGCGTCTCCCACATACTCTTGAGGCTGGGCTGAATGCCACGCAATTTGCAGTAGCGGGCGAGATATTCTGGCCCAACCAGGTAGCGGTAGAAAGTGAGGGCTGCATCCAGATTGTTTTCATTCTGGGTGGTCAGGGTGAAGCCAACATCCGGCCCGCGACGGCCATAGAGGGGTTCGCCACTAAACGAGGGTGGAATGACAATGCCCCAATCCACGTCGGGGTATTGGGTATCCATGAAGCCGTTAAACCAAGTCCATTGGTATAGGGTGACAGCACCGCCTGCGCCAAAGCGGTCGCGCGAGACCATGCCTTCCGCGATACTATCCAACTGGTGAACGTTGAAAATGTCCATGATGAACTGCCACGCCTGGACACTGACATCATCGGTGAGGCGCATGGTTTCTTTGTCCGGGAAGGGATTCCCATCAATTGCACCCGCGTTTTGGAAGCGGTAGTCTTCCCACAGGCTGAACTCGTTGGCAAAAAGACCCATCCCGGCGGTTGTCAAAGTGTCGCCATCCCAGACTGTTACTTCTTTTGCCCAGAGCAAGAATTCATCCCAGGTCGAGGGAATATCTTCGGGTGTGTAGCCCATCTCCTGAAGAAGGGTATTGTTGTAATAGAGCGCGGCGCTAAAGACCCCATTGGGCAGTCCATAGTAGCGTCCATCATCTGCCCCTTGCGGTATGCGATAGAGGTAGGCGGTGAGTTCTCCCATCTCGCCCGTTACATCGAGCGTCTCTTCAGGGATTGGGCGCAGTACTTCTTGCTTCGTTAGGGTATCCAAGAAGGTCTCGTCAATTGAGGAGACATCGGGTGCGTTGCCTGCGGCCTTGGCGGTTAGGAGCTTTTGCTGTAACTCGGCCTCTGGCACGAATTGCATCTCGACTGCAATATCGGGATTGGCCTCTTGGAATTCTGGAATCGCTACCTGTTCGGTCATTTCATTGATGGTGCGCCGGTCGGTAAACCAAGCGATCAGGTTGGTGGTATCTGTCCCGGCAGCAGCACCAGTGCTGGCGTCGCCCTCGGTAGCCGGTGCTGTTGCTGGGGCACAGGCCGCAAGCAAAGCACTGGTCGTCGCAACGCCGGTGAGAGCCATAAATTCTCGTCGCGTGAGTCGGTTGGGACGGGTCATCTGTTAGTCTCCTCTGGTCAAAGGGTAAACGAAAATTGTCTACAGCGGGGAAGCAACTGCTGACAACGCTAAACACCAACGAATACAAACAGGCGAAGAGTCAATTCTGGGACGTGATAGGCTGGGGCAGCGATGGTCGAATCAACTTGGGGAGAAAGGGGAAACAATGAGTCGACTACGGCTGCGCCAACAGCATTCTCTCGACATGCATCTTTTGGGTTTTGCTTGGTTCTAGGCGCTACTGTATCACAAATGGAGGGGGGGATCAATGTTAGGAATTTGAGCCTGGAGAGGTGGAGCGTTGCTACCAGAGATGTTATGCAATGATGAAACCGGGAAGCCGATCATGCCGCGCCCTGGGGACACCCTGGAGGAATCCCCTCTCTGCTCACCGTTGACGTGCCAACGCGATCAGAAGGGGATTCCTCCTCGCAGACTCGTCGGAATGACAGTTTGCATTTATGAGTTAAGTTAACGCGTTTGGGGGAGAATTCTACTTCGATGCTGACGCAAGGCGCGCGGCTTGTTTGAGGCAATCCGTGCAGATGGCGACAGCATCGGTGGGGTGGTGTATCTCTTCAGCAAGGATGATTGTAATTTCGCGATCTTCACCACATTCGTCACAGATGTTTTCAGTCCAGCGATTATCGCCAATGGTGGCTGTAATGGCTTCTTCGCTGGGGTCTTTGGGCAGAGCCGCGAGCCGTGCATAGATGGCGGATGCGTCGCCACCTTCTTCAGTCGGTATCCATTCGCCACGGCGTTGGTGCTGGGTACGGAAGCGTTCGGCTGCTGTGGCAATTAAGGTTTGTTTGCTAATCACACGCATAATCTAATTCCAAGTCCTAGTCACAAGCAAGGTGATTTATGCGCCAACCTGCTCCAGGGCGTCAAGCAGGCTGCGCTCGATAAGGTCAATCATTTCGTCAATATCACTGCGTTCAGCGATGAGCGCAGGTGCTACGGCAAACCAGGTGGGGTCAACACGCATGATAAGCCCGTTGCTTACCGCAGTGCGTTTGAGGGTGCGGCCTAACTCTGGAAATGGCTGCATGCTCTGGGTATCACGCACAAGTTCTACGCCGCGCAACATGCCCTTGCCGCGCACTTCGCGGATAACACCATATTGCTTGAGTCCTTCCAACTTTGTCGTAAGGTAATCCCCGATTTCGCGCGCCTTACGGTCAAGTTGATTTTCTGCAATTTCGTCTAGCACTGCTAATCCCACAGCACAGGCGAGCGGATTACCTGCAAACGTATGACCGTGGGCAAAGTTTACCTCGTCCTCTACTGGTCCAAGAAAGACCTCACCCATATCTTCGCGCGCCATCATCGCACCCAAGGGAATCACCCCACTAGAGAGTCCCTTGCCCCCACAGATTATATCAGGCGTCACGCCAAAGGTCTGTGCGGCAAACATATTGCCGGTACGCCCATAGCCAGTGATGACCTCATCAAAGATGAGCAGGACGTTATATTTGTCACAAATCTCGCGCAAGATCTGGAAATATTCATCAGTAGGGGTAATGATGCCACCCGTGTTGCCGATTGGCTCAACAATGATCCCTGCCACTGTGTCAGGATCTTCCATGACGATAACATCTTCAAACATGCGCGCACAGAAACGGTTACATTCTTCCCACGAGCTAAAGCGGTCACGATAGTAGGTGGGCGGGAAGACCTTGACAAAGCCAGGCACATGTGGCTCGAAAGGAGTTTTGCGCTTGCCGGTGCCACTGGCAGCCATCGCGCCAAAGGTGCCGCCATGATAGCCATAGTAGCGGCTGACAAACTTGAATTTGTTAGGATGGCCCGACTGTTTGAAGTATTGGCGGGCAAGTTTGAGTGCGGCTTCGATGGATTCGGAGCCACCGCTGAATGGCTTGACATAATTGAGGTTGCCAGGGGTTAACTCGCCAAGTCGCTCAACAAGGTCCAGCCCTACGTCGGAAATTGCGTGGAGGGGCGGAGCAAAGCTAATTTCCTCCATCTGCTTGCGCATGGCTTCGAGCAAGCGCGGATGCCCGTGGCCCAAAACCGCAACAAAGATGCCACCGATTGCATCAAAGTAGCGTTTGCCGTCGGCGTCCCAGTAATAAAGCCCCTTTGCCTTATTGATAATCAAGGGCTGTTCAAGAAAGTCGGTCATCTGGCGATAGTCGAGGAAGGTGCGCTGTGCAAGCTGGGTGCGACGAGAATCGAGCGGCATGAAGGTTTCTCCAAGTAGCAAGATGGTGCAATTTGCAGGGCAATGAACGCGAGAGATCCTAGCTAGGCAACTTCTCTACAAAAATGTACAGCGGTGAGCGCATACGTTTGCGCCACGCGCACCAATTCTTCAAGCGTAACTGCTTCGTTCAAGGTGTGTGCACCCGTCGCGGCTGGGCCGTGGGTGAGGGCAGGGAGACCCGCTTCCACGGCGAAGATATGCCCATCATCCACAAAGGGCTTATTGCCTAGGGGCAAAGGCGCACCCGTAACTTCTGTATAGGCGGCTTGGAAGGCCGTGGCTAATGGCCCTTCAGGATCGATGCGGAAGGCGTCACCCGGAATGTCGAATTCGACGCTGATATTGGTATTGGTAGATGTGGCTACCTCGTCGAGCAGCATACGAAAGTCCATTAATGCTTGTTCGCGGCCACCTGGTGTAACCCAGCGGCGAGCGCCACTGATGCGGCATTCTGTAGGCGATTGGTTAAAGATCTCTCCTGCATGGAAACTACCCACAAAGACCGAGTCGCTTCCTGCAAAGGGGGCGGTAATGGAGCTAAGTTGCTCATTATACTCACGCAGCCGCATTACCAGTTCCGCCCCGGCACCGATTACATCGGGCGTATCCGCCGGACGCAACACCTCATGAACGGGAACGCCGGGACGACTGATTGTGACCTCGAAGATGGCTGAACCGCGGCCAACAATGGGCAGGCGGTCGGCCAAGTATTCGGGAATAAGAACCCCGTCACCGGTATATCCCTCGCGCATGAGTGCACGCAATTGGCGGCGGTCGCCCCACGGGCCTTCGTGATGGTCATGCGCGGTGAGCAAGATGCCACCTCCAGGCAATGCATCGGTTGCAGCCAAGGCTCGCAGCGCCTCGACAAAGGCAGCGATGCCTCCTTTCATATCCGCCGAGCCAGAGCCATAGAGAACACCATACTCAAAGCGAGGTGGGATAAAGGGCAGGTGAACAGTATCCAGATGCCCATCGAACTGGAGTGTGCGGCCTGGACGACCACTCGTATAACGTACGACAACGGCAGGTGCTTCGGGCCAATCGGCAACGGGCCGTTCTACCTCAAATCCGTCGGCAGCAAGAATGGCAGCTAGTTTGTCCGCCACTGCGCCCGCGCTGAGGGTGGGGCTGGGGACAGCGACAAGTTCTTGCGCGGTTTGGAGCAGACGTTGGGGGTCTATGGCCGCAAAGATACGGGCAACTTCGGTCGAGGTTACACCTAGCATGGAGAACTCCCCGGTTTGTCATCCTGGTCTATCATAGCGGAATTTGTAGTGGGCCAAGGGGATTGCGTGCTGCAATTGCCTTTGGTGACAGCTTAAGCCATCTGCAATGCACCTGTATAACTCAAGATCGCATTGAAAATTCCCCCGATTGGAAGATCGTAGCGAAGAACGCTGCTGGCGTCAAACCAGGGGCAAGCCAACCTGCACGACTAGTTGCCCGCGCCCGCTGCCACTTGGCACGGTGATCTCCACAGTACCGGCTGCACGTGCGAAGCAGCGTACTGGCTGCCCATTCCAGGTGGCAACATAGTTCTGGTCGGGAGCCAAGGTTGCCAGTACCACGGGACTTTGCCAATCACTACCATGCAGGGCGATGTCCGCCGCTAGATATGTGTGGTCAGCCGCAACGGTAAGTCCATGCACCCAGGCGTTGTGTCCTGTGGTGAGACGACCAGGGCGATAGTATGCACTGTACCAGTTGAGAACCGGCGCGGAGAGCGCGCCAAAATGATGCCATCCGGCACCGCGCCCGTTGGTGACAAGAAAGTGTTCATAGCAGTTGTAGGTGCGGTCTACTTCTTGCTGGTAGAGGTTTAGCGCCGTCAGGGCAATGCGCGCTGCCGCTTCGCCCTGACCCTGGTCAAGCAGTGCCTTCCAGAAGAACCATTGGTGGGCCATCCAGACCGCGCCATTCCAATAGCCATCATTGCGATAGTAGGGAGCAGTTTGATCCACGGTGGAAAGGCCATAGGGAGACCACATACGCCCAGGTGTCATCAAGTTTTGGATGAGGCGGGCAGATTGGGCTGGCGTGCAGCAATCTGCTACCAGTGGCGATGCGCCATCCATGCCCATATTGAAATTGACACCGCTGCTGTGGCGCAAGAAACTGCTTGGCTCGCCATTGGTATCGTGGAGCAGATAGCTAAAGTAGCCAGCCTCTTCATCCCAAGTGTAGCGTTGGAGCGATTGGCTTAATTCGGCAATGTCTCGATCATATTCTGTAGATGGTTCGCCCAATGCGAGCGCGGCCATGCGTAGAATTTTGGCGGTGCGGATGGCGTGGGCGCTGTTTACGACAGGTGTTACGCGTGCATAGAGGTCTTGGTCGCGTACATAGAGTTGGGGCGGATAGTCATCCCAGCCGCCAGAGTTGTACCAATAATCCCAGGTACGGATCAGGCCGGATCGTAGGGTACGTGTGGTGGAACTACCCAGGCGACCCATGAGAAAGCGATGATATTGCTGCAAGCGTGGATAAAAGTAGGCTAAAAGTTCCCGGTCTTGGGTACGATTCCATAATTCGAGAAAGAGATAGAATTGGGTAGGTACGGGGCTGCCGTGGTGGATGAAAGCAGCATCGCTCTCGTCTGGTTCGGTGAGATAGGCGTTGAGCACGTCAATGGCGCGCTCGGTATCCAACTCCAACAGGCCCAGCCCGATAAAACCGGAATCCCAGGTATAAAGACAATCCCACCAACGACCGGGCGTGCAGTGGCGAATCCAAGTGCCACGGGTGCGGATGGGATAGACCACATTCGTACTCAGCGTTGCTGCCATGCGTTCCTGGCTAAAGCGATAGGGTTCGCCTGCGGGGTTGGGTGCTAGGTCTGTACTCTTGGCACGAGCAGCAGCGATGGTAGATTGCCAGGGGATGGGCGATGGATCAAATGCTGTGAGACGTTCATAGACCGCGGTTGGCGTGCCACAGCAGACAAGACCTACACTGATATGGCTTTCGCCGGGGGCTAGAAAGATCGGCTGCATGAGGACGTTGGTATAGTGTCCTTTACCTTCACCAATTAAGGTGTGGGCTACATGCTCATGGACTTTGCGGCGCATGATGTCATCCAGTTCGGCAGCATAGACTTCGCGTACAACGGAGGGCTGCACACCCCACGCCAACCCATAGGCTAGCTTGACCTGCTCGTATTGCAGGATGAGGGTATTGTTTGGCTGTGGGGCCTCTAAACGGGTTGGGACGGAGTTCCAGATGACGGGCGTGAAATGTACCGCCAGGGCCGATTGCTCTTCGATAAGGGCAAAGCCATCAAGTTCTACTTCTGCCCCGGAGATGAAGAACGTTATATGATGCTCGCCCGCAGCCAACGCGCCGAGTTGGAGCGGATAAACATTGAGTGTGCCACTGCCTTGAAGGGTGATTGTGGTTGAGACAATGCCTTCGATGCGCAGGGTGATAGGGAGGCCTGCGCTCCAGCGTGCGCGGAGCAAGAGCAGTCCGTGGCTGAGCGGCTGTGATAGGTAGAGCCTATAGTGAACGGAATCACCCTCATTGGCTCCAAAGCCATCCCCTAAGCCTAGCCCATCCACAAAGCCGTCTGCGCGAATTTCACCGCGTATCTGCCCATCCCAGGTAAGATTGGCGCGCGGGTCAAAGCGCGCATAGTGTATGTCTTCATAATCCAGGGCATTGATCCAGAGTGCACCAGGAGGCAATGTGACCTGAGCAGGTTGCAGCACTTCGGTCGAGTAGGGTTCGCGGGGAGGAAAGTGCAGTGCTGCGGCATAGTGTAGTGCTAGTTGCTGGGGTGTATCGCTTCGGTTCACACCAGTACAGTGGATCAACACTGCATTCTCGTCTAGGCGGCAGTAGGCAATGTCATAGGTGAGTTGATCGCGCCAGATTAGTTGGTGGCGATGACTGTAGTACGAGAGGTCGGGCGCTGCTTCCCACGGGTGATAGCCGGAATCCCACATGACATTGGGGACTTGTACGCTGCGGCGATAGATGCCTGGAAATACGCTCAAGTCAAAGCGCAGTCCCGCACCTATATCAGGAATGTGCGAGATGCCGATATAGCGTTTGCTATAGGGTCCCCAGGCCGACAAGCGGAGATCATGGCTGCCGCGTAATGCGGCAAAACGGGAATGGCGATCAGGCATTCTGGTCATAATGGATGTTTGCTATCTTTTAGTTCGCGCCTTTTAGTTGGCGTACAGGGTGAAACTTATGGCTTAGCTCATTCGCAACGAAAGCTGCTAAAGCATAAAACGTGCCGTTTGTTACTCTTGCTGTTTCAAGCTACAGCCTCAAGCTACAAGAGTAACAAACGCACACGTTTTCCTAAAACTTGAATCTTTCGATTGCTGCAAAGTGAGAATGGCTACAGGACGAAAGGTGTCTATGCTGTGGCAAAGGTTGCAGCCATTTTATCGAGGCACCCCTCCAAGCCGGATTTGGACATTTCCAATGTTTGATCCGACGTATAGCCAAATTCCGTGACCGTCATTTCCGTCTTGTTGCCTGCGTCCTTAAACGTTACAACATGACGTACTTCTTTCGGAATATCCGGAGGCAAACCTATCGAAACAGGGTCGATCTTGTTGCCATCTTTGTCGGCAAAATGTTGGATGAATTCGATCTGCCGCAGGGGCTTGATCTCCCGATAGGTCCAAGTGTTATAGAGATCACCGAATCCTGGTGCGCTCATGCAGACGAGCGATGTACCACCCTCTCGGAAATCCATCTTGGCAACTGGCGCGGTAAAGCCGTGTGGCCCCCACCAGCGCATCACCTGATCGGGATCGCTCCATGCCTTCCATACCTGCTCTACTGGTGCATCAAAGATACGGGTAACGACGAGATCGCGTGTCTTCGTGGTCTGTACTGAGTTATTGTTGCTCATTTCTTATCCTTTCAGAGACTTTATTACACAGGATTGAACCGGATTGCTAGCAGAACATTTGTATTATAGTTCGACAAAAGCTTGCTGTCTTGTATAAAATGGCAAACTGGCGTACTCAATCGTATGATTTATCGTATGATTTAAGCGCATCCACTTATATCCAAAGCGAGTTGCTTTCCTTTTTGCGTTAGCGGTATAGTTAGTGGGTTGGCATCTGTGCCTTTGGCTCTGATTTGTTGGTAGATCCAGGCTTGAAGTAAGGAGTGAGTTGTATGTTAGATGGTGCAACGCGTAAGGAGTTGATTGAGAAGATCCGCTGCCTTCCCGAGCAGGTAGCTGACCTTACGGGGGAATTAACAGCGGAACAGTTGACGACCCACTTTTTGGATGGAGAGTGGAGCGTCGCCCAGAATGTGCATCATCTGGCCGACTCACATATGAATAGCTACATCCGTCTCAAGTTGATTTTGACCGAGGACAATCCCACGATACGCCCCTATGACCAGGATTTGTGGGCGATGACACCAGAGGCGAATGGAGCCGATCTAAGTGCATCGCTGACGTTGTTGCGGGGGCTGCATCAACGTTGGAGTGAGCTTTTTGAAGGATTGGATGATGCACAATGGCAGCGCACAGGATTCCACCCGGAGAATGGAGTAATCACACCTGAGGATCTGTTGCGGACTTATGCCGCCCACGGTGAAGGTCATCTTGACCAGATGAAACGGACACTTGCCGCTCAGCCACGCTGATTTTGACCTGCCATGCGCCCAGAAAGAATTGATGCCGAGAAGCTTGTGCAGATAAGTAGCCATTCCCCCGGTGGAGAAACGATGCCGGTGGAAATCCAGGCGCGGCGGTGGACGCTGCGCGTGATTGCGCTACTCTTGGCTGGGCAAGCCATGATCCTGGTGGCGATTATTTGGCTTAGTCTTCGCGGATTGAACTGGGATCAGGAATTTAGCCTGGTGATGCGCTCGTTCACTGTGCGCGATGCACTGTTACTCGGTGGATTGCTTTCACCCGTGGCGATCTTTGACATGGTAACGGCGCTGGATCTGTGGAAGGGACGGCGCGGGGCATGGCTGCGTGCCATGATCTCGCAGGGCATCCTCTTGATTTTCTGTCTTTCCAGTTACATCGTGAGTCGAGATGAGTGGTTTATCTATCTACTCATGTTAACTTGTATTTTGCTTGTTCTTTATCTGAATACCTATGATGTTCGCTTATCCTTCACCAGTCGAGAGTCAAAAAATAGAACATCTTCCAGTTGATCTGGAGATGGCCCTGCTACGCCATTATGAGCATGTGTTGCGCTTTACGCAGGGCGAACGCTTCTTTCCGGTAGACGTGGAACGCTAAGTTCAGCGCGCCAGTCTTTGGTATCAGCGCCCTGGTGATGACCCTGTCTGT
>CAMPHP010000021.1 GCA_946885925.1 uncultured Litorilinea sp. | reverse complement strand
CATTAGTTCTGCAAGACGCTTGCTGATGGCAAGACCCAACCCCGTGCCACCATAGCGACGCGTATTTGATGTGTCCAGTTGGCTAAATGGCTGGAAGAGACGCTGTAAATTCTCTGGCGCAATCCCAATCCCCGTATCGCGGACAACAAAGGTAAGCTGCACCTGATTCTGGTCTAGCTTCTCCGCTTCAACCGAGATACAAACTTCGCCCTGATGGGTAAATTTGATGGCATTAGAGAGTAGATTAACAAAAATCTGGCGCAGGCGTGTCGCATCTCCTTGGATGATGAGCGGAGCTTGGGGTGCAATATAATAACAGAGTTCCAGTTCTTTTTCTGCGGCTTTGGGGGCCATCAGATCCAGGGACTCTTCAATACTACGATGCAGATTCAGGGGTTGGAATTCCAACTCCATTTTGTCAAATTCGGCCTTGGAGAGGTCAAGAATGTCGTTAATGATAACAAGTAGAGAGTCACTACTCTCACGAATCGTTTCGACAAACGCTGCCTGTTCAACAGAGAGCGGAGTCGCCAAAAGCAAGCTTGTCATGCCAATAACACCATTCATCGGTGTACGAATTTCATGGCTCATATTCGCCAAGAATTCACTCTTGGCACGGGTAGCAGCTTCTGCCTGCTCTTTTGCCATCCGCAAGTTTTCTTCATATTCCTTACGTTGCGTGATGACTGTCAGGGTCGAGAGAATTTGGCGAGGTAGTCCATCAGCTTCACGGCTCAGAATGCTCTCACGGCTCTGAATCCACTCCCATTCTCCGGTGGTGCGCCGCATACGGTACTCAAACTGGCCTGTTTGCATGTCGGTAACATGCGTCCAATCCCAATATGCCCTGAGCAGTGCCTGGTCATCAGGATGTACGTGGCTGAGGAACTCTTCGCTGGGTAGAACTGTCTCCGCCGGATGATCCAATAAATTAGGGCGGTTGTAGTAAGTAGGTTGTTCTGTGCGCACATCCCGAATATAAATAAAGTCGGGAGAAGCCTCAGCCAGCCCGCGGAAACGGGATTCGCTCTCTTGACGCACAATGATCTCATCAGTCAACTGGCGATTAGCAAGGGCAAGTTCGGCGGTGCGCTGGGCTACACGCTCTTCCAATTGATCACGAGCCTGTTGCAAGAGTCGCTGATTAGCCTCTAATTCGCGATTGGTGTTTGCTAATGCCGCGGCTGCGAGTTGTGCATCTGTCACACTGTCCTGCAAATCAGTCAACAATGCATGTACCAAAGCAGCATTGAGTCCCAGCCCTACGAGTATTACCAAAAGATCATCCAAAGTGCCTTGAACGTTCTTGAGCGGAACAATAATGCCATTACGTTCCAGTAGAAAAGTGACGACGATGCTCAAGGCAGACCAACCAGTCATGATATACATGACTCTCATCCCAAAAAAGAGGCCAGTCAATGGGACAAGAAAAAAATAACCAATTATGATTGGATCGTGGATCGTACGAAAAACCCAAGCGTGAGAATATAAGGTTCCAAAATATGCGAGAGTGACAATTGCAAAAGCAATGAATCTAATATAACCTCGCCGGACAAGGTATAGACCCATAATAAACAAAGCCGATATCCCTGCTTGGAGCACAAGGAATTGCACCTTAGTCCTTGTGTCAAAACTACTAAAGAGCAGCGTGAGCGTCAAGAAAGCCAGAATGGGCTGAGATACTAACAAAATGAGGTATACCCATTTTGCTGCACGCGTCTTCTCGCGCTCAAGAAAGCTAGGGAGTGTCAACAAACGGCGTAAGAAAGTCATGAGTTCGCAATAATCGGTCAAATCATACAAAAAAGCACGTCATTATGTAGAGTATACAATAGATGTAGCAAGCGTTCGCATGGAAAGCTGTCAAATTACTGACAAACCTGTAATGTCGTTTTCTGGATGACAATTCACCGTTCATTGACAGCGAGGTTGCTTTTCACTAAAATGGTATCAGTCTATTTTGACACTATTCTTCCACAATTGGCTCAGTAATTTGTCCTGTTATTCCTACTACAATTCACCCTTCTACTGAATGTGATCTTCCTACTGATCTTAAATACGAAAGTTAACGGAAAAAAATATGCCCACTCTTTCCAGGAATTCTGACAGTTCCAATAATTCTGAAAGCCAAGCCAATCCTGGCCCGCTGCGTGGTATCTTTGCGCCTACGTTAACGCCGGTGCATGCCGATCTCAGCCCCGACGTGGCTCGTTGGATTGCGTTTAGCAAGAAATTGTTGGCTGATGGATGTCACGGACTTTGCCCATTTGGGACAACCAGCGAAGCCAACTCATTTGGCATTAGCGAACGGATCGATATGTTGGAGCAGTTGGTGGAGAGTGGGGTGGCTGCGGCACAATTGATGCCGGGAACAGGCACGAGTGCCATTCCCGACACTGTGCTGTTGACTTCCCATGCAGTGAAGCTAGGATGTAGTGGAGTCTTGGTTTTGCCCCCCTTTTATTACAAAGGGGTCACCGATGATGGCATCTTTAATGCGATGGCTGAGGTAATTGAACGGGTGGGAGACACACGACTGCGCGTCTACCTCTATCACATCCCGCCAGTTGCCCAAGTGAGCTTTAGTTTGTCACTCATTGAACGGCTAATCAAGGCATACCCGGAGACCGTCGTAGGAATCAAGGATAGTTCTGGCGATTGGAACAATTTACAGGCGCTTCTTACCAACTTCCCTGGTTTTGGTATCTTTACCGGCTCTGAACGCTATCTGTTGGAGACATTACGACAGGGAGGAGCAGGCAGCATCAATGCAGTTGCCAATTTGATCGCTCCATTGGAGCGCCAGCTTTATGACAACTGGCAGAATGACAAAGCCCCTGAATTGCAGGAAGCTGTGAACCAGATGCGCCCGCTCTTCAAGGATGTACCCGCCATCCCTGCGCTCAAGCAGATGGCGGCTCATGTCTATCAAGACCCCAACTGGTTGAATTTGCGTCCGCCTTTTATCAATTTAACCGAAGCTCAAGCGCAAGCTGTTGTGACAGCACTCGACCAATCCGGCCTGCTAGAGCGTCCAGCAGCTTAATTGCACCACCTACCTTTCTGTACGCACAACGCCAGGGGATCCCCTGGCGTTGTGTTATCTCAGAGACCAGCGGTGGGGGTCAGTGGGCGTGCAAAGAGGGTATAACCACGGAAAGGCTGGGCATTGTGCGCGCTAATGCGACGTGAGCGATTTTCCACATGCATCAGCGCATGAATCGCCCAGCGATAGCCAAGTTGATATGCTTTGGTATGGACAGTCGCTGCAAGCAGGCTGCCTAAGCCGAGCCCTGCCAAGGCAGGCGACACAGCGAGTGTCTTGAAGATCACAGTGTCAATCGTTTCGCCCCTTTGCGCCTGAGCAAAATCGGGCAGGGCAAAAAGAAAGCCCACAACTTCGTTTCCTCGTTCGGCCAAAACCACCAAATCTGGCGAGAGCAATGTGCGTACAGGCGCATATTGAGCCACAAACTCCGCACAGGAGATGGGCGCAAATAGAGGATTCTCCGCAAAAGCAGCCATCACCAACGGATAGATGCGTGAAAGCTCTTTTTCAAAGTGTGAAGGGCCAAAGTGTGTGGGGTCAGAAATTCCAGGATCTAGGCAGCGCAGGTGAATTCCTTGGGCTTCGATCGTGGGTGTCAACTTTTCAAGTCGCGGGTCGACTCCTTGTAAGGCTGCCAGGGACGAGACATATTCTATCCACGACGTGAACCCTGCCCCAATGAAATCATCGGGCCAAGCATCAGGATTATCCGGCTCCAACAAAAATGGTGGGCGGATGCTGCCGTTATAACTCCGCTGCGTTACAAAACGATAGGCGCGAAAAGTGCTGCCATCCAGTGGCCCCACGGCAAATGTACAACCAGCCGCAGCTAACTGAGCAGAAGCGACTGCCAGCAACTCTGCCGCAGCCGCACGATCCGCAGCTGCGTAATGACCGATGCACCCCACACGCTGCCCCGCGGCGGAAGGGACTGCACGCCACCAGAGTGAACAACGGGCGGCGGCTTTCCCTGCAACATAGGCGACAAGATGCTGATCGGCCTGTTGTTGGTCAAGCTGATTAGGTAGCAAGCCGGGTGCAATCGCACAGAACTCCTGCTTTTGGGCAGAAGTGGTTACCGAAACCACAGAAACTACAGAAATGAACGACATAGATGGGTTAAACGACCTGTTCAATTACCAATGCATTATAGAACCAAGCATGATCCTCGCGATGGAGCCGAGTAGCGAGATTATCCAGTGAGAGCAGCCGATCTGCAAAGCTTATAGGACGTCGTCGCGGCACAAGTAAGTTCCAGTAGACCAGCCGCGCGCGAGGGCGGGCAGCCCGCACAATCTGCTCAAGCAGAAGATGATAGGCTGGCTCGCTCATGTATTCAAAGATGTTGCTCAGATTAAAGCCGTCAAAGTGAGCAGATCTGGCTTGTGCAAGATACTCCTCCAGCGACAGCGTATGCCACTCTAGGCGAGGCAAGTTGCGGCGAATGGCCTGGAAGTTTCGGGGACGAAAAGCAAAGGGCAACGCACTACTGTACTGTCCCAGCAATATCCACTGAAGGTAGGGGTTGCTCGTGGGGTCAAGCAGTGTAAGTGCTTCACGCGTACGCTTTAGCAAATTGGAGGAAACACCCCCCTCGACATAGCGAAAAAAAGCAGGGTCCCGCCCCAACCGCCCCAAGAGTAGACGAGAAAAGAAGATGCGAAAAAACAGCCGCCAGCGCCACGTGTCCCAAACGGTTG
Source organism: uncultured Litorilinea sp. (assembly GCA_946885925.1). The sequence continues at coordinate 8,514 of CAMPHP010000021.1, read as the reverse complement.
CATAAAAGTGGTAGCGCTCCACCAAGCTACGCTGGTGGAGCAGACTGTAGCGTACCTCCGTCGAATGGATGAGGGGGAGAATGCGGCGGCTAAAGATACGAAGATAGCGTTAAAAACGGCCCTGTGCAATCATGCCAGCCTGAATGTCAGCGGCATGGTCATCCCAATACTGCTGGCTACCCGCGGAAAGCAGTGGGCGGCAGCGGGTGTAGAGGTCCAATCTCGCCTCACTAGGATGAACCCCCAGCAGTTGCATAGCCTCGGGATAATCTAAGTGGCGAAAGGCAGCAACGCGCATTTCGAGGGCGGCAATCTGGACTGGACTGAGATCTACCGCCACCACCTGTTTTGGCGCTCTAGCCAACAACGACAGCGTGTTATCTCCAGCGGAAGCAATTGACAGCAGTCGATGTTCGCTTGCCGGTGCGAGGGCACGAAGGAGCAGGTCGGCATCTTCCCAACATTGAGCATAGCGCAGTTGAGAAAAGTTGGCATGTCCACTAATTTCAGTGGTCATGGGCAGGGGTGTTGGATCGGGCAAACATAAAACGTTTCTTCTAGGGCTAGCTAGCAAACGAAATTCGTTGCTTAACAACCTTCCTTGGAGCCACCCAAAGGGCTTCTGGCTCCAAGGAAGGTCTGTGCAGAGCCTATATGAGTTGCCGGTTAGTGTCTGACAGAGAGTGGTCGAGGGCCAGCAGCCACGATCTCTGCCGGAACTTGATCGCTGAAGCGCGCAAAGTTTCGCCGGAACATCTCGGCCAGCCGGATAGCTTGGCGATCATACTCTGCCGGGTCAGTCCAGGTAGTACGCGGGTCGAGTATCTCACTAGGGATGCCTGGGCAGCTTATAGGAACTTCGAGGTTAAAGATCTCGTCCCGGCGTGTGGGTATTGCAACCAAAGTACCATCGAGCGCGGCATGGATCATGGCTCGCGTGAAGTCAATGTTCATACGCTTGCCCACACCATAAGGGCCGCCGCTCCAGCCTGTGTTGACCAGCCATACATCAACTTGATGATGGGCAATGCGCTCGCCCAAGAGTTCGGCATATCTCACAGGGGGCAGCACCATAAACGGCTCTCCGAAACAGGCGCTAAAGGTAGCCTCTGGTTCGGTGACGCCCTTCTCGGTACCTGCAACTTTGGCAGTATAGCCAGAGAGAAAGTGATAAACGGCCTGTATGGGTGTCAGCTTGGCAATGGGGGGCAGCACACCAAAGGCATCGGCAGTCAGCATGATGATATTGGTAGGATGACCACCCAACCCCAAACGCGAGGCTCGTGGAATATAGCTGATGGGATAGGCGGCGCGGGTATTCTCGGTTTTCGAGTCATCGTCTAGATCGACTTCGCAAGTCTCCGGATCAAAGCCGACATTTTCTAGGATGGTGCCAAATCTACGCGCTGCCTCATAAATATCAGGTTCAGCACTTGCCGATAGATTGATCGTCTTGGCATAACAACCACCTTCCAGATTAAAAATGCCATCATCGCTCCAAGCATGCTCATCGTCGCCAATCAGCGTGCGTGCCGGATCGGTAGAGAGCGTAGTCTTGCCAGTACCCGACAATCCAAAGAAAATCGCCACATCCTTATTAGGGCCATAATTTGCCGAGCAATGCATCGGCAGTACATCGCGAAAAGGGAGCAGATAATTCATGGCGCTAAAGACCGACTTCTTCACCTCCCCGGCATATTGGGTGCCGCCGATCAGGACAAACTTCCGGCCCAAATGCATGGCGATAACAACTTCTGAATTTGTGCCATCCTGCTCTGGAATGGCATAGAAGCCCGGCGCTTGAATGACAGTAAACTCAGGGAAAAAGCTCTTATGCTCCTCATCATTCGCCGGAATAAACAGATTACGCGCAAAGAGCGATTGCCACGCATCCTCCGTGATAATGCGTACCGCCATGCGGTACTTTGGATCTGCCCCGACAAAGCAATCTTGCACATAAAGTTCGCGCCCTTGGAGATATTCCATGAGACGACGATGGAGATGTTCGAAGTGAGTTTCGGAGATGGGCTGGTTGACGCTGCCCCATGCAACATGGGCTTCTGTACTTGGCTCTCTGACCACAAATCTGTCTTTGGGTGAGCGACCCGTGTGCTTGCCGGTTTGTACCACCAAAGAGCCGTGATGAGCCAAATTGCCTTCGCCCCGCCGGATCGCATGTTCGTAGAGAGCAGGGGCGTTCAACGTCCAATGAATCGTGCCAGGGTTGTGCACGCCATGAAGTTCTAGACCAACTTTGCTTTGGCGAATAGCCATACGGTGATTCTCCTTGCGATTAAACTTCCCATCCGTTAATGCCTGTTGTCGGTAAGGCTTCTACCGAATGATTCTGTCCACTCCTGTCTATTGCAACGTTATCTAGTGTAGGATTGTCTAGTATAGATTTAAAGTATAGGTTTAAGTAGTGAAATTTGTACTCTACAGAATGCCCAAGTACCAAGCTGGGATTGCACAAATGCGCACGGTACTTGGTTATTCTATTGTACGCAATTGCAGCCAAACCAGGGGCACTATCATGGCAATAAAGACAACCAATCCTGTACCCCAAACGCGCAGACTCTCCTGGAGCCAACTTCCACCCGGCAATAGTCCCAATCCATAGAGGATATAGGCACCCAGCCCACAATTCACTGCCCACAGAATACTATGGACAAGGGTTTGGCGGGAGAGAACGCGCACCAGTACCACCAACAACAGCGAGATTGTCACCATTATGGTTAATAATGCGACCGCCAGGGAGACTACGGTCATGCGCGCCTCCTCTGTGGGAGGGGGCACAGCTTGTTCTGTCTCTGTGCTTACGCTCGGAACCACCGAGGTACTAAGCATAGCCGTTTGGGTAAGGGTTTCCACAGGCATGGGCGATGCCACAATCGGAGTCCCTCCCTGCACGCTGAGGGCTATAGTTTCATTAGAGGTTGCAGGACCAGCCCGTGCCGTAATCTGCGCTACGCCACCGCGTGTAACAACAATATCACGCGCGGCTACCCCATTTTGTGTAGCAACGGTCTCTACTTCGCGCGCCGCGCCGTCATCCGCATACGCTACCACCACTTCGACAGGGGTTCCGTTGCGCACAGGTCGTCCATTGCGATCCAGAATCGGCCCCGCTTGAATGCGAATCAGGGTTCCCGCCTCTACTACAGGCAAAGGAGCGCCGCCACTTGAGGCTTCTCCAGCGAGGATACGGCCATCCGATGCCGACACGCGCAAATCAATTGGCTGCGCAGGATCTGGACTTAGCCGTTCAGACAGATTGGCAAAACGAGTTCCCGGCACGCTCACGGGTGGCGCGCCAATAGGCGTATAGGCCCGAAAAAGTGCACGCACGGCACTTTCTAGAAAATGCTGGGTCTTCCCATAGATGCCATAGTAGCCAGTTAGTTTGCTAATCTCTGTCGCATCGAGGAAGTAGGGAGCATTCAATGCCAAGACAATAATTCGTTTGTCAGCACGTTGGACGTTCGTCTGAGTGAGAAAGTCTTTGACCACATCACTGGTAGGATAATTTACCGTGTCCACATCAAGCATGGCAAATATAATCCAGTCGGCCTGGTCAATCAATTGGCGTGTCCTGGTATTTTTATCCACTGCATCTTCAGCAGTCTCACCGCTGCCACTTGGGTCTGGCGTGGGCAGCGGGGTCGCTGTGGGTGTGGGCAGCAGCACGCCAGCATTCTCGGGAACTGGAGGGGTCGCCTCGGCATCCAACGCTTGCGCTACATCGGCAAAGGTCAAACTTGTAATCTGATCTGCGGTCAATTGCCCTGTGCCGCCATTCGGGCCATAGAGCCGGGTAATTATTGAAGCGATTTCGTCGGGTCCCACCGTCGTCTCGGCGATACAAATCGTACACTCGCGCACCAAACGGCTGTCGGTGACAACCAAGATCTGCTCATCCACCTCCGGAGCAGACATAGCACTCTCTGCCACAGCACCAGGGTCTGGGTATAAAACGGTGAATGATTCACGTGCAACTTGACCCATAACAATAGACGCCTCAGCTTGTGCGTCTCCGCTCAAGATCTGCAACGAATCTTCATTCACCAATACATCGGACAAGGGGATGATCGGCTCACCCGCGCGGGCTTCAGCGGAAGAGGGTGTGCCATAAAGCCGCAATTTTAGTGTAAGAATCCGGCGCACAGCAGCATTGACCTGAGCCGCAAAATCCGGGTCGCGCGCATAACGCTCTTGGAAGAAGCCTATGGTCTCCTTAATATTGAGCTTTTCGCTCTCCCATTGATCATCCAAGCTGAAGCGATCCAAATAGAGTAGATCATGCCCTGCGGTAACAAAGGCATCCATCGCCACCCGGCGATAGGGAAATTCTTTCAAGGTGGGGTCATAGTAACGACGGATGGCAGGAGCCCCCAACATATTGCTCATCACGATACCACCCTGCGTGTGCCATTCGGCTAGACCTGGCCGCGCCAACAACCCTGCTAGCTCAGGCGCAAGGCTAATCGGCGTATTGAGTCCCAGGCTGGCTCCTTGCAGTCCGCTATAGCGAATGTGGCTGGACATCAAGCCATCAGTTACAGCTGGATCGAGTGTGGTCGAGAAAGGCCGCGTCACAGCCAGAAAAGGGGGCAGTGTGACCCGCTCTAATTCAGCCAAGCTACGTTGTACTGTAGCAACCTCTTGATCAGGCATCCGGTCAGCATCACCAGCACCAGGAAAATGACCGGCAATCGTTGCAACTTGTCGCCCGCTTCCCACGTGCACACCAGCAATATAGGCGCGCCCCAACTGGCTTACCCAATCAGGATCACCGCCAAAGGATTGCAGTCCCAACGACCCAACTCCGTCAGGACGCGGTTGCTCCAGGACATCTAAGTTAGGCCCAAGTAAGAGATTGACACCAACTGCCGCCAATTCGCGCCCAACGACTTGTCCGACGCGATAGGTGAGTTCAGAGTTCCAGGTTGCGCCAAGTGCCATCGCGCTGGGCAGTTGTGTAAAGCCCCGCCGCAAGCTGGTCGAGGGCAGCCCATCACCACCCTGTTCCACGGCAATTAGCAATGGCAGGTTGACGGGCGGCACACTGGTCACTTGTTCCATTGAGAATGAGCCGGATGGAGGCCATATATCGCCACTCAGCGGTTGGAGTGCGCGGTCAGCAGGTAGAAGCAGCCCAAAACTTAAGGCTTGCAGCCGGTTGATCAATGTCGCCACTTGTGTTGGCGTATCAACAGTACGCTCGTTAATAAAGTTGTTGTTACGCGGGCTGAGCACAACGCCACCCACGCGATAGCCATAGATCAACTCGGCAATATCGCTGTCAATACCAGCATTACTCCCCTCAAAACCGATGACAAACAGTTGTCCTACCTTGTCGGCATCACTCATTTGGCTAAAGATCTGCTCAACCTGCGCGGCCAAAGCTGTCGCGTCAGCACTAGCCGGTGTAACTGTAGGCAATAGTGCTGGGGGTGCTTCCGTTGGTAGAGGAGAGACTGTTTGGGCTTGGATCGAGCTAGGCAAAACCGCGGCAACAAAGAGCGCCAGGGCAAGCCAAGCGCGAAAGAAGCGTTCAATCGAAATCATAGTTGGTAATAGGGTTAAGAATCACAGATACAGGAACAGGTGACAGAAGCAATAGAAGATTGAATAAAGGATATGTGACAGAGACACGTGACAAACAACAATGTACGGTAAAAGTCGTATTGTAGTCGTACTCTATAAGTCCGCTACCATACTCGGAATATCCGCTAGTATAACGTCAAGTATAGCCCAAGTACAGTTACATCCGCAGAAATGACAAAGTGACCGTCCATAATTATGAACATTTAGCGTCTATATCAGAAGGGAGACAAGATAACCTGCCAGATCAGAATTTGTTAGCACATTAATTTACTATTATGGATCATGTAGATGTCAATGGGATTAGATGCTTTACTTATTGAATTTGCAAGCTTGTACTTACATGTCAGAAAGATTACGAATTTCCAAGTTAGAAAAGTCCATAATGTCTAGACTCGTGTAGAGATAGGTGCGTCCAGTGGCGGATAGGAATCAATACAACAAAGGCCATTTTGCTAAACTAGCACAGGTGACTATACTTGGGTTAATTCCGTGGAGCATTCTATAAACCCTATGCAGAACCAAAACCAGAATCCTTTTTCAGAATATCCAATCAGTGCCGAACCAGAACAACGTTATGCTGGACAAAAGCCCAGCAAGTTCACCTTGTTGCGGCTCTTTATCCAAGAGAGCCTGCAAGTGATCTTACCGGCACTGGTCCTGGCGTTGACAGTGCATCTATTTCTCGCCCAGGCGACAATTGTCTATGGGCAGAGTATGGAGCCAAATCTGTATGAACAGCAACGCCTCATCATCGACAAAGTAAGCTATCGCTTTTACCCACCGGGTCGTAATGACATTGTAGTCATCGCCATGCCGGATATGGAAGAAATGTTGGTAAAGCGAGTGATTGGTCTACCAGGGGAGACTGTGGAGGTGCGCAACGGCATAGTCTATGTCAACAACGAGCCGCTGCCTGAACCATTTCCCCATGATCTTGACTATCAAAGTATGCCGCCAACCATACTTGGCCCGCTTAACTACTTTGTCATGGGTGACAACCGCGATAATAGCAATGACAGCCGCTCCTTTGGGCCAGTCCAACGTGAAAATATTCTCGGTCGGGTCTGGCTGCGCTATTGGCCATTGGATCAATTTGCTGCATTTTGAGCCATTTAGCAGGCCGCTCGGTCGCGCCAACTAATGCTTAATTTGGCAGAAGGCCAACTGGAAGGCTAGATCGCGCATGGGTTCGCGGCGCTGGAGTAATCTTACCAAGATCATTGTCACCGTCGCTTTGGCGGTGATAGCATTGATTTTGCTCATCACCTTCCGGGTGCTGATTACCCCTACCATTGTTGCTTTCCTCCTCGCCTTTATCCTCAGCTACCCTGTTAATTGGATACAGCGTAGTACAGGCTGGTCGCGCTCTGTTGCGGTCACGCTGGTCTATGTGGGGCTGCTCACCGCCCTCATCCTCATGCCCGTGTTGGTGATTCCACGCTTGGCTGATCTCGTATCGTCGCTCCAATCCACGTTAGAGGGATTGGTCGAAAGCCTGCGTAATGTCTCCACAGGTCCCATATTCGCTTTTGGGCCACTGGCTTTTTCACCGGACATGCTCTTCCAGCAGACGGGCGAGGCCTTGGGCAACCTCCTGGTCGTCGCCACCGGCAACCCCTTCTCGATTGCACGCGGGCTTACCAACAGCGTCATCACCGTAGTCTATGTCCTGGTACTTAACTTCTGGTTGCTCAAAGATTCCTTTAAGCTCCAGCGGATTATTATGGACCAGATCCCGATAGACTATCAAGAAGATGCGCGGCGATTGGGTCAGGAGTTAAAGCAGATCTGGCACGCATTTCTGCGCGGCCAATTGACGTTAGCGATTGTCGTTGCACTGCTCACCTGGATTCCGCTGCTGATTATTGGTATGCCCAATGCGGGAGCATTGGCACTGCTGGCAGGCGTTCTAGAATTTCTGCCCTCGATTGGCCCTGCCATCAGCGGTACAATCGGCACGATGTTTGCGCTGTTCCAAGGCTCATCCTGGCTGCCCGTCAGCGATCTGACCTTTGCCATCATCGTCGGCTTAATCTATGCCATCATTGGCCAACTGGAGAGCATCTACCTGATTCCCCGTTTCGTGGGAGGACAGGTACGGCTCCATCCAGCATTAGCCTTTGTGGGGTTAATTGCGGGAACCTTGGTCTTTGGGCTGTTGGGCGTGTTGCTTGCCACCCCGATCATGGCGAGTGCACGCACCATTCTCTCTTACATCTATCGTAAGCTCTTCGATCTAGAACCCTTTGAGCCGCTACGCACGCCACAAGCCAGCATTCGCATTCCTGGCTTAATTGCCGGGCGCAAAATCGACGCCATTATTTTCGATCTGGACGGAACCTTAACCGAGTTGGATTGGAGCCTTCTGGACTGGGTGCGCAACCATATGCACTGGCTCGATGATCTGGTTACGCCCGAACGCCGCGCCATGGATGTACGTCGCTTGATGATCAACGTGGAAGGAACGATCAATTTCATTGTCAGCCAAAGTCGCCGCTTCAAACCAAGCAAGGAGATTGACCGCGAGTTGCAATGGCTCGATATGCTGCGGGGTCACCCTCCGGCTGATAAGTTGGCTCCGCTGCCCGGTGTCCCTCTTATGCTGGAGAAACTCGCCCAGCAATACCAACTCGCGATTGTCTCTACGCGGCCGCGTGAGGAAATTGTCTGCTTCCTTGAGCGTGCTGACATTTCCCCCAACATCTTTACGCTGTTGATTGGCCGCGAGGATGTTGGCAATTTATTACCTCATAGTGACCCCCTCATGTTTGCCACGAACAGTTTTTTCCTGGAACCTAGCCGGGTACTGATGGTCAGTGACACCGATAGCAATCTTCGCTCTGCACGCGCCATTGAGATGGCAACGGTAGGCGTATTGTGCGGTTTAGGTGAGGAACGTGATTTGTC